>JAFUKJ010000033.1 GCA_017467805.1 Lachnospiraceae bacterium | reverse complement strand
TATGGGGACTTTCTAATGAGATTACCATGTCGGAGAATACGGAGGATTTGCTGGAGAATCATCGTATATTGAACGATTTGGTGCATGAGATGAATAGCACTAGACTGACCACCATTGCCTGCTTATCCATGTGTGATATGAATCATCCATACCTTCAGATACCCGACGTGGTTTCCTACAATCATTATTTTGGCTGGTATGGTGGAGATACCTCGATGAATGGACCTTGGTTCGATAAGTTCCATGAGACACATCCGAATATTCCAATTGGCTGTAGTGAGTATGGGTGTGAGGCGCTGAACTGGCACACATCGAATCCACAGCAGGGAGATTACACAGAGGAATATCAGGCGTATTATCATGAAGAGCTGATTAAGCAGTTCTTTAGCAGAGAGTATCTGTGGGCGACACATGTATGGAATATGTTTGATTTTGGTGCGGATGCCCGTAATGAAGGCGGCGAGAACGGTCAGAATCACAAGGGCTTGGTAACCTTTGACCGCAAGTATAAGAAGGATGCCTTTTATGCCTATAAAGCATGGTTGTCAGACGAGCCATTTGTACACATTTGCGGCAAACGCTATGTAGACAGAGTGGAGGCGGTGATGAAGATTACGATATATTCTAATCAGCCAGAGGTAGAGCTTTTTGTAAATGGCAAAAGCCTTGGAAAGCAGGAAAGTGCAGAGCATTTCTTCTATTATCAGGTGCCGAATGAAGGTAGGTTAAAGCTTGAAGCTATAGCAGGAGCATGCAGGGACACCAGTGTCATTCAAAAGGTGGACAAGATGAATGAGTCCTATGTATTAAAGGAGAAGGGCGCTATCTTAAATTGGTTCGATATTACAGCACCAGAGGGCTATTTCTCATTAAATGACAAGCTTGGTGATATTGCGGCAAACGAAGAAGGAAAAGCTGTAATAAATGAGCATATGAAGGGCATGATGTCTGGTGGTGGCATGGCTGGCTTTACCTTCACAGAGGATATGAGAAAAATGATGGAGGGCTTTACAGTTCTTCGCTTGTCCAATCTTATGGGAACTGCTAATGTTAAGGTAACCAAGGAACAGCTATTAGAGTTGAATGAAAAATTAAATCAGATAAGGAAATAACGAGAACCCATGTTGCCATTAGGTGACATGGGTTTTTCTGAACTTAGCAGGTGTGGAGCCTGCTATTTTTTTGAACTGTCGGTAAAAATGAATCTCATTATTGTAGCCGCATAGCTCTGCGATTTCTTCAACAGGAAGTTCGGTGGTCAGAAGCAGATTCTTAGCATATTCGATGCGAAAGTGAATCACATCCTGCTGATAGGAAATGCCAAAAAGCTCCGAATACAGATGTTGAAAATAGGATTCGCTAATGCCGATAGATGCGGCGCTTTCCTTAATATCAGGTGTGTTAAGAAAGCTATTTTGTAATTCTAAGCGCAAGGATTGGAGCTGTGCCTTGTATGGAAAAATATTTGCAGTCTGCGTGGCATTCTGCTGATGTATCAGCAAATGATTGATAAGTACATGAAACAAAGCATCAATGTTTTCATCCGAATAAGGCTGTGGAGTATAGGAATGCTCCAGCATAATTTGACGCACCAGAGTTGTATAGCTTTCGGTATTTTCAAGTGAAAGAGGCACGTTAATAAAGGAAAGCTTAGCAATAAAAGCCTCTTCGTCTGCAACAGTAAAGTGCAGCCAGTCATCCATATATTCGCCGTCAGGATTGCTATAGGAATAAGGTGTCCCAGGAGCCAGAATAAGTGCTGCACCAGGTGACACCTGATAATGTTCGTTATCTATTTGAAAGCTTCCGTGTGTTCGTATGATAAGCAGTACGAAGCAGGGAAGTCCCTCTGGTCTTGACATGACAAATGAGCTTGGATGTCTGGAATTACATCCGCCACGAAGAATCTGGTACATAGTAATATCTCCTGTTGATAGCAGAAAAGGTTAGTTTTATAATAGTATATGATATTAAAAATGTGAAGTCAATTCGATAATATGAAGATATAAACAATAGCAAGAGAAAAGGAGAGCAGATATATGATAGATGCAAAGGAATTAAACTGGGTAAATGAAATTTTGGAAAAGATAGAGAAGAAAATGGAAAAGGTTAGTACGCGTTCGGCAGAAAAGATACCGTATACAACGGTAAATGGTGTACATGATGACTGGTCGGCAGAGAACAGAATCGGTTGGTGGACCAATGGCTTTTGGGGCGGTATGATGTGGCAGATGTATGCTTTGACCAAGAAAGAGCATTATAAGGTAATCGCAGAAAAGAATGAAGAGAAGTTAGATGAACTTTTCTTAGACTATAACAAGATGGATCATGATAATGGTTTTAAGTGGCTTCCAACAGCAGTTGCCAACTATCGTGTAACAGGTAACAGACGCTCTAGAAATAGAGGCTTATTGGCAGCAAATAATTTGGCGGGGCGTTTTAACAGCGCAGGTCAGTTTATCCGTGCATGGAATGACTGGTCGGATGAGGACAGTCTTAGAAGAGGCTGGGCGATTATTGACTGCATGATGAATCTGCCTTTATTATACTGGGCAAGTGAAGAGATTGGGGACCCTAGATTTGAGCAGATGGCACGCAGACACGCAGATACTTCCATTCAGTACTTTGTGCGCGGTGATGGTTCCGTGAACCATATCGTAGAGTTTGATATTCATAGTGGAGACATGGTAAAAAGCTACGGTGGTCAGGGCGTGGGCGAAGGTTCATCATGGACAAGAGGTCAGAGCTGGGCTTTATATGGCTTTACCTTGAGCTATCTTCACACCAAGGAGCCTGAGTATCTTGCAACCGCAGAGCGTATTGCGAATTATTATATTACGAATATTCCTTCGAATGGCTTTATCCCTGTCGATTTCAGACAGCCTGCAGATGTGACGTGGGAGGACTCTACATCAGCAGCAATTGCGGCGTGTGGATTGATTGAGCTTGCAAAGCTTCATGAGGGAAGACAGAAGGATATCTATTTGAATGCGGCATTGAAGCTTCTTCATGCATTGGCAGAGCATCGTACCAACTGGAATGAAGAGGAAGATAATTTACTGGAAAAGTGTACAGCGGCTTATCATGATGAGAATCATGAGTTCTCGATTATTTATGGTGACTATTATTTTATCGAGGCACTGATGAAGCTGGCAGGAAAGGAGCTGTTCATTTGGTAGCAAAGTGTTGCCCAGCGGCAACACTTGCAAGAATGAGCAGGAGCTCATTCTTGATTGAATGGTTTACTTTATTCGCTTTATAGGAGAAGTTTTTATGATATTCAAATCAACAACACTAGATTATAATATAAGCCCCTACACAGGCATGACGAGGGAGAGCTGGCTTGAGGCGGCTGAATATATGTTGTCAGGGATATTTCAGCATATTAGGGATTTTGAGGACCCTGTGGTTATGCCTAGAAAGGAAACTAAGATTACCTATCCGCATGAATGGGCGGATGCACAGAGCTTAGTCGCAGAGCAAAAGGCAGAGATGTTCGAGGGTTTGACACGTTCTTTTTTCATAGGTGCGCCTTTGATTCATAATAAGCCAGAGGTGGTAATATGCGGTAAGAGACTGGCAGATTATTATAAGAATCAGATACTGCGCTCCTGCGATGAGAATGACCCGATTTTTGTGGGAACCTATGAGACCTTGCAGGCAACCGTTGGGAATACAGACCCGTTTCGCTGCTTTCAGCAAACGGTGGAGACCTGTGCGCTTGTCATTGGACTTTGGATGAGTAAGGAGCAGATTTGGGATACCTATAGCAAGGCGGAAAAGGATAAAATTGCGGCATTTCTTTCGAGCTTTGCCCATGCAAGTACCGTACCGCAGAATTGGCGATTATTTAATATGCTGGATATGGCTTTCCTACACATGGAGGGCTATGAGATTGATAAAGAGATTATGGCAGACCATGCGCAAGCCATTTTGAACTATTATGTGGGAGACGGCTGGTATCGTGATGGTCATAGCTTCGATTATTATTCCTGCTGGGCATTTAATGTATATGGTCCGCTTTGGAATCTATGGTATGGCTACGAGCATATGCCAGAGGTAGCGGCACGCTTTGAGGAGCATTCGAATAAGCTGATGGAGAGTTATCCTGATTTCTTTGACGAGGATGGCTATGTAAATATGTGGGGACGCAGCAACATCTATCGAAATGCAGCGACCAGTGCCTTTGACGGCAATTTATTTCTGAAGAATTCCAAGGTAAACTGCGGATTGGCAAGACGAATTTCTTCGGGTGCGCTGATGCAGTTTCTTGGAAGAGAGGATTTCCTGTGGAATGGGATTCCAACACTTGGCTTCTACGGTCAGTTTTCGCCTTTGGTACAGGGCTATTCCTGCGCGGAGTCTCCATTTTGGCTTGGAAAGGCATTTCTTTGTCTGCATTTACCTGCAGAGCATCCCTTCTGGAGTGAGAAGGAGAACAATGGTTCATGGGAAATGCTTGGAGCAGACGGCGTGAAGGAAACGGTATTGGATGGTCCTGCACTTTGCTTCACCAATCATAAGGCAAATGGAGAGACTATTCTTAGAAGCGGTAAGGTAGTGAAGAATCAGGGAGATTTGCATGGTATCTGGAATTATGGAAAGCTATCTTATAATACTAAATATCCATGGGAGGCAACGCCAAGCACAGCAGAAGATGTGCAGTCTCAGCAATATGTGCTGAAAGATGTGACAACAGGTAATGTATCTCATGCAAATGTGACCTTCTGGGCAGGAGAGCAGGACGGTGCGATATATCGTAGACAGTTCTTTGATTATAATCTTGGAACGGAGTGTCACTGGCTGCAGGCGGTGAATCTTGCCGATTTCCCTGTAAAATATGGAATTATGCGTGTGGACCAGCATAGACTCCATAGAAGACCTGTGACCTTTACCTTGGGCTCTTATGGCTTTATGGATAATGGCACTGAGATTACAGAGCTTTCGGAAGGAAATGCCAGGGCGATTATTCTAAAGGGCAGGGACTTTACAGGCAGGGAGAAGCAGCTTGCCATGACGATTTATGACGGTTGGAAGGAGCTTTCTTATGTGAGAAGCGAAGGCTCAAACCCTGATTCTGAGAAGTCGATTATCGTGTATGCAAAGACCAGCTTTGAGAAGCATTATGGCGGTGGAGAGCCTTACGTGATGATTTCGCAGACCATTACCAAGGAGAGCTATGAGGACTTTTCGATGGAGGAGCTGTTCCCGATTCGTGAGATTAGATATGAGGATGAGATGAAAACAGGTGCTTATGGCACGACCACACTTGTATTGAAGGATGGTAGCGAGAAGAAGATTTGCTTTGAAGGAATTGAAGGCAGGTTAAGGTTGTAAAAGAATATATGTAGATGCAAACCCACAGGGATGACCTGTGGGTTTTTGTAAAGTTTTTTCTATTCACAAAGCTTTTGTTTGGTGTTAAGATTAAATATATAAAATATATAAAAAACAAATATTTTAGTCAATTATTACAATTTGGAGGAAAGTGTTGATGGAAAAACAAACAGAAAAAAATAATTTAAAAACCACCTTAGTGTCAGTTGTGTTGCTTATTGTGTTGGGATTTTTGGCAAAGCAATTTGGTGTAATGGAAACGGTTGGGGATATTTCAGAATTATTCACGCTAAGTGTTGATACTATTGTGAAAATGATGCTTGCAGTTTTATTGGTTGTAGTTGTTTCTAACCTGATTATTTTTATATTATCGTTTTTTCGAACACAAAAGGGAAGAAAAGGTACATTAGCAACAGTAATTACCAGTTTGGTAAAGTATGGTGCTACTTTATTGGGCGCATGTTGGGCACTTGCTATCTTGGGAGTGAATGTTAGTACAATTTTTGCCAGTGTAGGAGTGTTGGCATTAATACTGGGCTTTGGCGCGGAAAGTCTGATTGCTGATTTGGTGACAGGAATCTTTATTTTATTTGAAAATCAGTATAATGTTGGAGATATCATCGAGGTAGGCGGTTTCCGAGGAGAAGTAGCAGAGATTGGAATCCGAACTATGAGCGTGAAAGACGGTGGTGGAAATATTAAAATTATCAATAATTCTGACATGAAGAATGTGATTAATCGTTCTGAGCGTCAATCTGTTTCTGTAACCGATGTAAGTGTATCATATGATACAGATTTAGTGGCGTTGGAGAAAAAGCTACTTGAAGAGATACTTCCACAGATTAAAGAGCGCCATGATGATATTTTTATTGGAGATATTAATTTTGTAGGAGTAGAACAACTGGCAGATTCAGGTATTGTGCTTCGTTTTTCTGCTCCAGTGGAGGAAGTAGATATCTTCAATGGAAAGAGAATTCTGAATAAAGAACTGAAAATAGCATTTGATAAGGAAAAAATCAATATACCATATCCTCAAATGGATATTCATACAAAATAAATCGTATGTTTTACGGAGGATGATATGAGTAAAGAATGGTATGAGTCAAAAGAATGGAATGCTTCTGCTACGGACTATGAAATGCCGACAGAAGATACGACTTCCACTGATTATGAGATATCTGTACCAAAGT
>JAFUKJ010000032.1 GCA_017467805.1 Lachnospiraceae bacterium | reverse complement strand
CCTGAATGAAGCGATGCGCCGTGTTATGCTGCCTTACATGGAAAGAAGAGTTACTTACGGATGGGAAACAGACCCGTGTAATTGGTCTGCGGTATGTGCGGGTTCCATTGGAATGGCGGCTATTTATCTATATCGAATGGGTAGACTGACAAAAGAGCAGAGAGATGAATGTATAGAGAGAGTAAGTGCGTCCATGCAGTGTTACATAGGAGGCCTTGAGGAGGACGGAGCTTGTACAGAAGGACTTGGTTATTATTCCTATGGCATGAGTTATTTTGCTGGATTTGCACAGCTTGCTTTTGAGGAGAGCAATGGGGATATTCAACTGATGAAAGGAGAAAAGTGTGGGAATATTGCTACCTTTCAACAGAAGTGCTATTTTGGTGATGGTGTAAGTGTCAGCTTTTCAGACGGTAGCAGCAGGGAGTGCTTTTTGCCAGGATTAACAGCATATTTGAAGCATTGTTTTCCTAAAGTTCAGGTACCTGATTATACATTGGCAAGAGGCTTGCATGAGGATAACTGCTATCGCTGGCTGACAAATGAGAGAAACATCCGTTGGCTGCAGGCTTATGGTGAAGAACAGTGTAGTCAGAAGGAAGAAGCTTCTCAGAGGGAGCAGTATCATATACTACCATCGGCACAGTGGATGATTTGTAAGGATGAAAATGGGAATGGCTATGCAGCAAAGGGCGGTCATAATGCGGAGAGTCATAATCATAATGATGTCGGTCATTTTCTGGTGGTGTATCGCGGTGAAATGTTTCTGACTGATTTGGGGGCAGGAGAATATACGAAGGAATACTTTGGCAAGGGAAGATATGATATTTTATGCAATCGCGCTCTTGGACATTCTGTGCCTTTGATTAACGGTTTAGAGCAATGTGCGGGAAGAGAATATCGGGCGGAGAAATTCGCATGGGGTGAGAAAGAGAAGGAATTGCAGATTTCTTTTGCAGATGCTTATCCTAGAGGAGTGATTAAGGATTTGACTAGGAGAATCAGAATGCTTCATGAAGAAAAGCAGGAGGGATTAACGCTTTTGGTCACTGATAGCTTTGAGCCAAGTGAGAAAACCGATAGTATAGTGGAAAACTTTATCACTCAGCATAAGCCTGTTGTGGATAACAATTGCATTTTCTTGCAAGGGGAGCGAGGTATATGTAAAATGACCGTAGAAAATGATGCGGAAATTAGCGTAATACCGCAAAAACACAGCAATCATCAAGGCGAGGAGGAAATTGTGTATTTACTTCAGTGGAAGGTTCCGATATCCGCTGGTGAAGTGTTTGAATGTGCAATAAAAATTGATTGTGAATAGGAGTTATACACATTATCCACCATGGGATGCGAATAAATACTTAATTTGATTTGAAATAGAGAGAAGACAGAAAACTTATTAACATCACATGAATCGGCATATGCAAACTCTAGATTATAATTATGGTAGGAGTGACAAATATGCGCGTTATTTTGGCAAAAAACACGAATATGTGGTCGAAAATGAAAAGAATTGTATGTGATAATGCTATTGTATTATGCTTTCAAAAGGGATATAGTTTTATATAGAAGCAAATAGTTCACTCAAAATGGAGGTAGGTTATGGCAATTTTAGTTACAGGTGGTGCTGGATTTATCGGCAGTCACACAGTAGTAGAGTTACAGAATGCAGGTTATGATGTTGTAGTAGTTGATAATCTTGCAAATTCCAGTGAGAAGTCTTTAGAGAGAGTAGAGAAGATTACAGGAAAGCCTGTAAAGTTCTATAAGGCTGATATTTTAGATAGAGAGGCATTAGAGGATATTTTTGCTAAGGAGCAAATTGATTCTTGTATCCACTTTGCTGGATTGAAGGCAGTAGGCGAGTCAGTTGCAAAGCCTTGGGAATATTATCACAATAATGTGACAGGTACATTAACATTAGTAGATGTTATGA
The DNA here is from genome assembly GCA_017467805.1 of Lachnospiraceae bacterium. Taxonomy (GTDB): domain Bacteria; phylum Bacillota; class Clostridia; order Lachnospirales; family Lachnospiraceae; genus COE1. The sequence goes on along the minus strand of JAFUKJ010000032.1, from coordinate 33,566 downwards.
GAAAGCATAATTGTAAGAACATTATTTTCTCTTCATCTGCAACAGTATATGGAGATCCTGCATTTATTCCGATTACAGAGGAGTGTCCAAAGGGACAGTGTACAAACCCATACGGTTGGACAAAGTCTATGTTAGAGCAGATGTTATCAGATATGCAGAAGGCAGACCCAGAATGGAATGTTATCCTTCTTCGTTACTTTAATCCAATCGGTGCGCATAAGAGCGGTACTATCGGAGAGAATCCAAACGGTATTCCGAATAACCTTATGCCATACATCACACAGGTTGCAGTTGGTAAGTTAGCACAGCTTGGTGTATTTGGTGATGATTACGATACACATGACGGTACAGGCGTAAGAGATTACATCCATGTAGTAGACTTAGCTGACGGACATGTGAAGGCTTTGAAGAAGATTGAGGAGAAGGCTGGACTTTGCATCTACAATCTTGGTACAGGTAATGGCTGTAGCGTATTAGATATCGTGAAGAATTTCGAAGCTGCAACAGGCATCAAGATTCCATATGTAATCAAGGACAGACGTCCTGGCGATATCGCAACCTGCTACGCAGATGCTTCTAAGGCTGAGAAGGAGCTTGGCTGGAAGGCACAGTATGGTATCAAGGAGATGTGTGAGGACAGCTGGAGATGGCAGTCAAATAATCCTAACGGATACGACGAATAAGAAGATAGAGATAGCGTGTATTGATTTAATTATCAATATGCGCTATTTTTTTAATTAAGTGTTGACTCTCCCCTTGGGGGACCCATTAGGCTTTAGTTACGGAGGTGATTTTGATGGATAAGAAAATGACATCAGGAGAGATTGCAAAAAAGACAGGCGTTTCTCAAAAGGCAATTCGTTTATACGATGAGAAAGGATTGCTCAAACCCTCGGACTATTCAGAGGGGAACTATAGACTTTATGATAAGGAGGCGCTTCTTGTTCTTGAGAAGATTATCGCATTGAAGCAGATAGGCTTTTCGTTGGAAGAGATTCGTGACAGTCTCGTTGCAGACAAAAATATGAACATTGTAGAGTCTTTAAACAAACAGCTGGAAATCATGGAAGCAAAGAAGCACGAAATCGAGAGAACGATAGCTTGTATTAGGACTGTGCTTCAAAGAGAGAAGGACGAGCCAAATTGGGATAGTGTGGCGGACATTGTGAAGATGATTCAGAAGGACCAGGGAGCGGACGAGAGACATTTTAAGGCGTTAAAGCATACAGCAGATGAGGTAGACTGGTATGTGAAGATTTATAACACACTTAACCTTAAGGAAGCTTCCAGAGTATTAGATTTGGGCTGTGGCTTTGCAAAGCTTTGGAGAAATAACTGGAAGTATATTCCAAAGATGGTTGCGATTGATGCTTACGATTTGCGTGGCAGCTGGGCAGATAATTTTGAAGAGTTTGTAGAGGCAAATAAGGCAGAGTTAGCAGAGGGAACGAAGATAGATTTCTTCTTTGAAGATGTGGAAGAGGAAAAAACATGGGATGGTTTATCAGGAAAAGAGTCCTATGATTATATCATTGCGCATTATTTGTTTGATTTTCTCAAAAATATTGAGCTGTTAGTAGAACGTGCGTCCAAGAAGCTGGCAGCAGGCGGGATGTTCACATGCAACGGTTGTGATGTAAGCAGTGGACATGCATTTTGGAAAGAGGCATTTGAGGAGATGAAGCTTGATGCGACATTTGCAATTCAGAAGAAGGAAAGAATGCAGGCAAAGCAGGATGAGCTTGTACAGATGCTTGGGAAGTATTTCGGTAAAGTAGAGAACGTAAAGCTTTCATGCAACATGAAGTATGAAAGTGCAGATGAGCTGTTTGAAATGCTTTGTGAGAAATACTCCAGAGATAAAAAGTACTTCACACAGCACGAGAAGACGATTAAGGCATACTTTGAAAAGAAAATTGCCCAGCAGGGCGCAATCATTGTACCAGCAAGCTCGGATTTTTGGCAGTGTTCTAAATAAGATATAAGTCGAGAGCAGAGTATATGAGTGCGATGAATGATAAAGAATCTGTTCAAAAGCAATACAAGAATGCAGACAACCTAAATGCCAGAATTTCAATTCATGACAAGTATTCTGTGAATAAGTTGGGCTTTGGAAATTGGATTATATCTAATTATCAGGTAGCAGATGGCATGAGAATATTGGAACTTGGTTGCGGAACTGGCAGTATGTGGAGAAATCATGGAGATACCATAGAGAAATGCAGCGAACTTTGGTTAACAGATTTATCGGAGGGGATGCTGGAGGAGGCTCGTGCAAATATAGGGGAGTTATCTAATGTTACATATCAAGTGGTAGATATTCAGGAAATACCATTTAAGGCGAATAGCTTTGACATTGTGATAGCAAATATGATGCTATATCATGTGCCAGATTTGAAAAAAGGATTATCTGAGGTAGCAAGAGTTTTAAAAGGCAATGGTAAGTTCTACTGTGCTACAGGAGGAGAGCGTAACATTATGCAGTTTGTTGCCGATTTATTAAAACCATATGGAGTGGATTATAAAGCAAATAATAATTTTACTCTTCAAAATGGAAAGCAAAAACTCGTAGAATATTTTTCCGAGGTGGAGATGCTGGAATATATAGATTCACTAGACGTTACGAATATAGATGATTTGGTAGAATATATATATTCTGGTATTACATGGTCGAAAGTATGTAAGTTAGACAGACAAACTGTAAAAGAGATTTTATCCGCTAATATGAAAAATGGTGTTTTAAAAGTTCCAAAAGAATGTGGAATGTTTGTGTGTAGACTTTGAGGTAAATGGTGCTTTGTTCTTTGGCTTATGACGAAGGACAAGGTACTTTTGGCATAAATGTGGTTGCTTAAGATATAAGAGTTATGTAATATATTTATGTCAACAAATTATATTTTATTGTGAATGGTGTTTCAAAGGGGAAAAGTATAGTTTAAACAAATTTTGAATTTGTGGAGATAAATCGTAAATGGATTGTATATTTTGTAAGATAGTAAACGGAGAAATTCCGAGTTTGAAAGTATATGAAGATGAATACACGATGGTTTTTATGGATATTGCAAAAGATGTTGACGGCCACATGGTTGCAATACCCCAAAAGCATATTAATAATATTCTCGATTGTGATGTAGATACGCTTAGTCATTTAATGTCCACAGTGAAGAAGGTTGCCAACTATTGTGTTGATGAATGTGGATACGAAGGTGTAAATTTACTGAATGCAAGTGACGAAAGTGCTGGTCAATCTGTTCCACATTTTCATATTCGTATTATTCCGAGAAGAAGCAACGATAATGTGGATGTGTGGCCTAAATTTGACGGGGCAAATTGCGAAATAGAAGAAATCTATAAAAAGATAAAAATAAACTAAATTTTAAGTTAGTTGAGTATTAGAGCTAGATGCAAGAGCAACAATGAGGTACAAAATCACTTTTTGTGTTGCTTGACTGTGGACTTTGCAGGCGCAGGGTATAGATTGACATTTTGCTCTTCAGTACCCAGGGAAACACTTGAGGCAGGGTATAGAAGGCTATTTTGCTCTCCAATACCCTGGACTGTACTTGCTGTGGGGTATAGGAGCGGTCAAAAGAGTGGTTTGTACCCTGTTCAAGCAATGGCGTGGGTACAGGAGCGGTCAGAAGAGCGATTTATACCCTGTTCAAGTAATGTCACGGGTACAGGAGCGGTCAGAAGAGCGGTTTATACCCTGCTCAATCAATATCTCGGGTACAGGAGCGGTCAGAAGAGCGATTTATACCCTGTTCAAGTAATGTCACGGGTACAGGAGCAGTCAAAAGGGCGTTTTGTACCCGACTCAAGCAATGTTGCGGGTATAGGAGCAGTCAGAAGAGTGATTTATACCCGCTATGCTCCATTCGGAATCCGCCCTTACGGGCTACTTCCTCATGTACGGCTTCGTCGTATACATCCAAGCCGTAATGCATGCTTTTGTGAGCAAGCTCCCACGCATGCCTTCCGTCTTGTCTGTGCATGGCTCAACTGAATCCCAATTTAACTGAAAAGTTGTGATTCAAGAACAGTTTCTTAAAAAGTAGTATAAAGCAGAGGTGAAAGAATATGTTACCAACAAGAGAAGAAGCAGAAGAAATTCTAAAAGAGGCAGAAAGATGTAACCCTGGTCCATGGGGGAATCATAGTCGTGTGGCGGCGCATTGTGCAGAAAAGATAGCATTAGCATGTGGCGATATGGACGCAGATAAAGCATATATAGTAGGCTTGCTGCATGATATAGGTAGAAAGTTTGGTGGAAGACATATGGGACATGTGTCAGATGGATATTCTTACATGATGTCCCTTGGATATGATGAGGTGGCACAGATATGTCTTACCCACTCATTTAATAATCAGACCACTGATGAATACATAGGGAACTTTGATACAACAGATGAAGAATTGAAGATGGTTCAAGATGCCTTGAAAGCAACTGTTATGGATGAATATGACAGATTGATTCAGCTGTGTGATTCCCTTGCTGGAGCCGAGGGTGTATTGGATATTGAAGAACGAATGTTGGATGTGAAGAGAAGATACGGCTCCTATCCACAGGCAAAATGGGACAGTAATCTCGGTTTAAAGCGTTATTTTGAAGAAAAAGCAGGAAAAGATATTTATGTTGTAGTAGATAAAGAAAATTTTACTATATGAAAAACAACTGACACTTTGTTGCGGAAGTGTCAGTTGTTGTTGTTTATCTAAAAATTACATTTTCATATTTCTTAAGTCCAAAGAGCAGAATCATTCCTAATACCCCACAGGAAATTATTTCGCCGATACCAACTGTAAGTGCAAAATAAGGAAGGCTTCCTTCGAACTTATACACATAAGCTAATACAAAGGGAACAATCACCACATTAGCAAGAATTGGTGGAATAGGAGCTAACCACTTGTGGCGTCTAAGAGCATAAGTACCCGAAGCACCTAATAAGGTAGCAAGACTTCCAAAGACAATATCAAGAGGAGGACATCCTGTTAATATGTTACTAAGTAAGCATCCGATAAATAAGCCAGGAATGGCAACTGGGGTAAAGTAAGGCAGAATCGTGAGTGCCTCTGAGAATCTTACCTGAATGGCGTAATTGGCTAAGCCAAGAGCATTAGCGACTAAGGTAAGCACGACGTACAACGCAGCAATCATAGATGCCTGCGTCATCATTAGAATCTTCTTGTTTTTCATTATAATTTCTCCTTTAGTTTTGTTTTACGAGTGGAAGGTCTCGAACACTCGGTTTCATTTCACTTACAAAGTGAGCCTGTACATTCACACAAGAATCAACATAGTTGATTCTTGCAAGTATTGCCTATTGGCAATGCTTTGTGACCTTGTTTTTAGGCTTTGCAACTTTTTAAATTTATCATAAACAATAATAAAAAGCAAGGTGTTTTCAATTCTATCAATTCGGGTTTGTCGGGCTAACGGACGGCACTCTGTCCTCCTCTTGCCAGAGGATTTATGTTTGACGCAAAAGTAGACGCTACGAGTAAAGATTTGCTAAATGTTTTTATCTAAGTGTTCTTTATTTACGGGACCGGCGTATATTCGACATCCATGTCTCAAATACGCCTAGCGCCTTCATCCAAGCGGCGCTTCCCTATTTACTTAAAAAACATTAACCAAATCTAATACTCTTCGCAATACTTTTGCTTTCAAACATATAATCCACTTCCTAGAGCAGGACAGAGTGCCTGTGTACATGACAACTCCACTTTTATTCGACTCCCTAGGCGCAAGCCCTAACAGATTTCATGGAGAAAGCATTGCGCAGGGTGTTAGAGTTTCTTAGTACTTTTGGAGTACATAGGAAACTGCCGACTGGACGGAGGCAGTAGGCGGAAACTGAGGCATGGATGCCGAATATCCGCCGGTTCCGTACATAGAGAACGCATATACAAAAGTACTTAGAAACTCTTAGCCCGAAGCTCTAGCTTTCGAATGAAACCTGTTAGGGCGGGCGCCGTAAGAAGTCGACAAACCCGAATTTGTCGACCTGTATTCACAAAAGAAAACGGTTACTTCCATTTCTGAAAGTAACCGTATATAAAACTTATTTCTGGCACTCTAACTCGCCATTATTATATCTCTCGACAATGCTATGGATTCTATCGATAGGATTCAATAAATCGCTGATAGAAGAATCATGATTCAAAGTATCGATGATATATGCAATGTACTTACTCATATCGCAGTTGATATAGTATGGCTTCTCTAATAACTCTGGAGTCTGGTAAATAAGGTTAGTAGTAAGAACCTTGTCAATCAAACCTTCCTCGTATGCCTTATCAAAGCTTTCAAGTCCGCTTGTGAATAAACCGAAAGTAGCACATACGAAAATTCTCTTAGCCTTTCTAGCCTTTAATGCGGCAGCGACCTCAAGAACGCTTTCGCCTGAAGAAATCATATCATCAATGATTAAAACATCCTTGCCTTCAACACTTGTTCCTAAGAACTCATGTGCAACGATAGGATTACGTCCATCTACAATCTTAGTATAATCGCGTCTCTTATAGAACATACCCATATCAAGACCAAGTACGTTTGCCATATAAATAGCACGGTTCATACCGCCTTCATCTGGGCTGATAATCATCATATTAGATGAATCAATCTTAAGATCCTGAACATGTGTTAATAGTCCCTTAATGAACTGGTAAGTAGGAGACACTGTCTCAAAACCATGTAACGGAATAGCATTCTGTACACGAGGGTCATGTGCGTCAAATGTGATAATATTATCAACGCCCATCTTAACCATTTCCTGTAATGCAAGTGCACAATCAAGAGACTCACGTGAGTTTCTCTTATGCTGACGGCTTTCATATAAGAATGGCATAATAACGGTAATTCTTCTAGCCTTACCACCTACAGCTGCAATAATTCTCTTCAAATCCTGATAATGATCGTCTGGAGACATATGATTGTCATGTCCGCAGAGAGAATAAGTTAAGCTATAGTTCGTAACATCAACGAGTAAGTAAAGGTCATCACCTCTAACAGACTCTAAGATCTGACCCTTTGCTTCACCTGTACCGAAACGAGGTACTTTGGTTTTCAAAATATAAGAATCACGCTGATAGCCTGAAAATGCAAGACTGTTCTTATGCTCACTTTCTCGTTCGGTTCTCCACTTAACAAGATATTCATCTACCTTGTCTCCGAGAGCCTTACAACCTTCTAAAGGAATAATTCCTAAAGAACCAACGGGTATCGAATTAAGATTTCTTTTTTCTTCGCGTACTGGCATGCGAAAATCCTCACTTTCTATTGTTCGACATTTTTTTCTGTATCCGGATATCTTTACCGGATAGTTTGCATATCCCATAATTGCTTGTAATGCGGGAAAAGATTCTGTCGGAGTATCGGTCTCTTAATTCTGGTAATGACAGATTCGTTGTAATAATCGTAGATTTCTTACGCAGATGTCTGTTGTTTAAACAGGAAAAAAGCTGAGACGATACAAATGCATTAGTAAGTTCTGTTCCCAGGTCATCAATAATCAGTAAATCACACTCATAAATATCTTCGTAAATCCCCGACATTGCCTCCTTGCTGTCCTTATCAAAGGTACTCTTTGATAAAGCATCAAACAATTGAGTAGAGCTAAAATAGATAACTAACTTCCCTTGCTCAATGATTTCTTTGGCAATGCATGAAGATAGGAATGACTTACCAGTACCTACTGTACCATAAAAAAACAGATTATGGTAGTCCGAATTAAAGTTTTTTATGAATTTTTCGCACTCTTTTACAGCATTCCTAAATCTTTCAAGGTCTTCACCCTGATAATAATCATAGGAGAGGTGGTCAAAATTCTCGGTTTTCAATAAATTCTTAATGTTGGATTGTTCGTAGATAAGGTCGATTTCGGCTCTGCGGAAACAAGTGCATTTGCGATTATCCACATAACCTGTGTCCTTGCAGGCATTGCATTCGTAGGTCTGTGTCAGATAATCTGCGGCAAAGCCATGCTGTTCTAAAAGAGAAGCTTTCTTTGCAGAAAGCTCACGAAGCTTTTTCTTCAACTCGGGAAGTGCGCTTTCGTCACCACTAAGGAGCTTACGTCCCTGTTCAATAGAAATACGGGAAACCTGTCTGTCCAGCTCCTCATAGTTAGGAATTTGTCTGTATACAATTTCAGTATGAGCCTCCAGACGATGTCTGGAAGCTCGTTGTTTTTCTTCATATGCTCGGATAATGCTATCATATTGACTGTTAGTAAGTGGCATTGTGTCGACCTTTCTTCTAGTTGCTAAGTATTGCCGCTTCAAGCTCATCATAATCATATGTATTCTGCTCAAAACGATTGAACTTATTATTCTGCATCTTTTGATTCTGGTTCATGCGCTGATATGAAGCATCAGCCTGTGGAATATCTGACTTGTGATGAACACCTGCCTGATACCACTTGGTAAGAATACCATCTGCGTATGCAAAACGGTGATTGTCAGTGGTTAAAACTGTTTTATCACATGCCTCCTGAATGACATCTAAGAGGAAGCCGTATTCCTTAGTCCATTTATTGATATATTCCATCTCCTTAGGAGCAGGTAAACTGTTCTTACCTAAGGACTTCATAATCGTATATACAGTCTTGTCATACTGCTTGGAAATCTCCTGTGCCTCCTTTGGAGTGGTGATTCCCTGGTCAGCCCATGCAAGAGCTACCTTTTCGATATAGCGGAAATCTTTCTTTCCCTTCTCTACACAGTGCTGAATCAGATAATCGATTAAATCTGATGTGAAGCCAAGTGTATCATAGATGAAGAGAACAGTCTCCATATCCTTGCGGGTAAGCTGTCTGCCAAGATACTGCTCTGCAACAAAGAGAATCTGCTGAGCATCTTCGTTGCTCTTAAATACTTTCAAATCATCCAAAGAGTACTCAGGCTTAACTGGAGTGTTCGCAACCTGCTGTATCGGATACTGGCTGATAGAAGCTGTAGTTACAGGCGTTGTAAAAGCAGTCTGTGCTACAGGTCTTGCAGCTGGTGCAGTCATGCCTGTCTGCATGGACGCTGGTCTTACAAAGGATAGAACTGGAGTGATGCGTGTTGCAGGCTTCTGAATCTCGTATGGATTATCCAAAGAAAGTACCTGAATACCTGTTAAGTTATGAGCAGCATCGTACTCTAAGCTAAGAAGCTGTCTGGATTCCCAGTACATCAATGCTCGTAAAACATCCTTCTCTGTGTAGTTGAATTTGTCTGCAATATCACAAACGCTGGTTGGAAGATTTGCACTCATCATGCGGATAAGAAATAAATATATCTTAAGCTGTGCATCATTTGCGTCAGCCATAAATTCATCAATAAAATAGTTAGAAAGCATTGTCTGCTCTTTGTGTGAAGGTTTATAAATGTTTAGACGATTCATCCCTTTTAACCATGCCTTTCGCAGAAACGGCGTCTGATATTTCCGCTTCCTGTATGTTGTCTCTTAAAGTAAATGTATTGTAACATAACCCTAAAAAAAAACAAGTCCCCCGAGGTCCGCAAAGCCTTGTGAATACTGGGTTTGCGCCAAATGTGGATAATGTGGATATTGTGGATGCAGGGTAAGGGGTAACAGATAAAAGCCATATAAAATAAGGGCTTTGAGGGTGTGAAAAAATGACGGCGATTATGTGGATGGAAAATAAAAATATCCACATCAGTTTTGTCCGTTTTGAACCAAAAAAGATGTGGATAGTGTGGATAATTAATTTCCTAAGAGATTTTCGCCGATTTTTACAACATCTCCCGCGCCCATAGTTATCAACAAATCACCGTTGATACAATTTTCTAATAAAAAATTTTCTATTTCGTCGAAAGAATGGAAATAATGACAGGTTTTGCCCAGCTTTTCAATTTCCTTTCTTAAATCATTGGAGGTAATTCCAATCGTATTTTTCTCTCTTGCGGCATAGATATCAGTTAAGACAATCTCATCAGCAAGAGAAAGTGCTTTAGCAAAATCAGTCAAAAATGCCTTGGTACGTGTATAAGTATGAGGCTGGAATACACACCACAATCTGCTATGCGGATAGTTAGCAGCAGCCTTTAAGGTTGCTTCAATTTCTGTTGGATGATGTGCATAGTCATCTAATATTGTGATACCGCCGATTTTACCCTTTACCTCAAAACGACGGTCGGTACCTGTGAATCTTTTAAGCGCACTAAGTACTGTCGAAGAATCCATTCCAAGAATGTCCATTAAAGCAATAACAGAAAGTGAATTAAGTATGTTATGCTCACCTACAACGCCAAGGGATACCTGATATTGTGGTTCGCCTTTCTTTAATAAAGTATAGGTTGGTCTGCCAAACTCATCATAGCTGATATCAGTATAGCTATAATCGGATGCATGGTCTTTTCCAAAGGTAATCACATCGCAGGCCAAATCAGAAGTCAGCTCTTTATAATTTTCAATACCGCTATTCATGATGAGATAACCATCCTCAGGTAAAAGACCTGCAAAACGATGGAAAGAATCTCTTATTTCATGAATATCCTTAAAGAAATCCATATGGTCTTCTTCTATATTTAAAATAATGCTGATTCGTGGAAAAAAACTGAAAAAAGAGTTGGTGTATTCACAAGCTTCTGTTACGAAGTACTCTGACTTACCGACACGGATATTTCCACCAATGGACTTTAAGATTCCACCAATAGAAAGTGTTGGGTCAGCATCGGCAGCAAGAAGTACCTCTGATACCATGGAGGTAGTTGTAGTCTTGCCGTGCGTTCCACTGATTGCAATTGGTGTCTTATAATTTCGCATAATCTGTCCTAATAGAGAAGCTCTGGTCATCATAGGAATTCCCTTAGAAGCAGCTTCAACATATTCAGGATTGTCTGCAGAAATGGCAGCAGTGTATACGACCAAATCAATGTTAGTGGTAATATTTTCAGCGCGTAATCCATAAGATATCTTTGCACCAAGAGATGCCAAATGCTCAGTGAGCGGCGATTTACGGTCATCAGAACCGCTGATGGTAAAACCCGCATCTAATAAAACCTCGGCGAGTCCACTCATGCTGATACCGCCAATTCCCATAAAGTGAACATGAATAGGCTGTTTAAAATTTATCTGATACATATATATTATCCTCCATAGCTTTAGAGTTATTGTCAATTATATGAAATTATATACCCTTTCAGTCAATATTTCCATCTTAAAATGAGGTATAAAAAATTTTTTGAAAAATAATGATTGTAAACTCTTTATGTTTTCTGAAAACTGTCGATATATATAGTGTAAAGCAGTTAATTGTTGTAATAATATACAATACTTGGAATCTCTCCGAAAAAGCCTAAAATTGTTCACTTTATGTAAATGATATGTTATAATAGGAATACACATTTTCATGGTTAACACGTGATTGTTGTATAGGTGTAATGAGCATATGTTCATTAACTTTCGGATTACTTAGAAGGGGTGACAACATGATTAAGAAAGAAATGATAGCCATGCTTTTAGCAGGTGGACAGGGTTCAAGACTGGGTATCCTGACATCCAAGATGGCAAAACCTGCAGTTGCTTTTGGGGGGAAGTACAGAATTATCGATTTTCCACTGAGTAATTGTATTAATTCTGGCGTAGATACTGTCGGAGTTTTAACCCAGTACCAGCCATTAAAGCTGAATGGTCACATTGGAATTGGTATTCCTTGGGATTTGGATAGGAATATCGGAGGCGTTGCGGTATTGCCACCATATGAGAAGAGTGGTAACAGCGAGTGGTACACAGGAACTGCCAACGCGATTTATCAGAATCTGGAGTATATGGAGTCATATAATCCTGATTATGTATTGATTTTGTCAGGTGATCATATTTATAAGATGGATTACGAGGTAATGCTCGATTTCCATAAAGAGAGCGGAGCAGAGGTAACGATTGCATCAATGCCTGTACCAATGGAAGAGGCAAAGAGATTTGGTATTGTTATTGCAGATGAGAATAAGAGAATTGTTGATTTTGAAGAAAAGCCTGAGAATCCAAGAAGTAACTTAGCTTCCATGGGTATTTATATTTTCAATTGGAAGACTTTGAAGGAAGCGCTGATTACCATGAAGGATCAGTCTGCATTGGATTTCGGTAAACATATCATTCCATATTGTCATGGAAAGGGTACACCAATGTATACCTACGAATTTAACGGATACTGGAAGGACGTAGGAACATTAAGTTCATATTGGGAAGCAAATATGGAGCTTATCGATATTGTACCTGAGTTTAATTTGTATGAAGAGTATTGGAGAATTTATACTAAGAGTGACGTGCTTCCACCACAGTACATAGCTTCAGATAGCGTTATTGAGCGTTGTATCATCGGAGAAGGCTCTGAGATATATGGAGAAGTGTACAATTCCGTTATTGGCTGCGGTGTAACGATAGGTAAAGGAACAGTAATCCGAGATTCTATTATTATGAATCAGACACAGATTGGGGATAACTGTGTTGTAGAGAAGGCAATTATTGCAGAAGAGGTTAGAATAGGTAATCATGTAGAGCTTGGTACCATGCCTGAGAAGGACAATGATACAGCTCCTCATATTTATAATCAGGGACTTGTTACCATCGGAGACAGGACGGTTATTCCTGATAACGTTAAAATCGGTAAGAACAGTGTGGTATCCGGCAGCACGACACCTGAGGATTATCCGGAAGGCATCTTAGATAGCGGCAAGACATTGGTAAAGGCGGGTGAGTAATATGAGAGCAGTAGGTATTGTATTAGCAGGTGGAAATAATAGAAGAATGAGAGAGCTTTCTAATAAGAGAGCCATTTCAGCTATGCCGGTTGCAGGCAGCTACAGAAGTATTGACTTTACATTGAGTAATATGTCAAACTCTCATATTCAGAAGGTTGCTGTCATTACACAGTATAATGCCAGAAGTCTTCATGAGCATTTAAGCTCATCCAAGTGGTGGGATTTTGGTCGTAAGCAGGGTGGTTTATATGTATTTTCACCAACTGTTACACCAGATAACAGTAACTGGTACCGTGGTACAGCGGACAGTATTTATCAGAATCTCTTATTCTTAAAGAGAAGTCATGAGCCATATGTTGTAATCGCAACAGGTGATTGCGTTTATAAGATGGATTATAATAAAGTTTTAGAGCACCATATCGCAAAGAAGGCAGATATTACCGTAGTAGTAAAGGATATGCCTGTTGAGACAGATATGGAGAGATACGGAACCGTGAAGATGGATGATGACGGACGTATTTACGAGTTCGAGGAGAAGCCGATGGTGGCGAAGTCACATACCGTTTCCTGCGGTATCTATGTCATCAGAAGAAGACAGCTTATCGAACTTTTGGAGAAGTGCGCAGAAGATGGAAGGTACGATTTTGTACAGGACATTCTTATTCGCTATAAAGATTTAAAGAGAATATACGGCTACAAGATTGATGAGTATTGGAAGAATATCGCTTCAGTAGAAGATTATTTCGAGACCAATATGGATTTCTTAAAGCCAGAGGTCAGAGATTACTTCTTCAAGCAGTATCCTGACGTATATTCAAGAGTTGATGACCTGCCACCTGCAAAGTACAACCCTGGTGCCAAGATTAAGAACAGCTTAATCTCCAGTGGATGTATTGTTAATGGAACTGTTGAGGATTCCGTTATCTTTAAAGAGGTGTATGTAGGCAACAACTGTTATATTAAAAACTCTATCATTTTGAATGGTGTATATCTTGGAGACAACACCCACATTGAGAATTGTATCGTAGAAAGCCGAGACACCATTAGAGCAAACTCATACCATGTTGGGGAAAATGGTATAAAGGTTGTGGTCGAGAAAAATGAGAGGTATGTATTATAAGTAATTGCGCGTAAGAATAGCGCAGGGGTTTCGCAATGAAACTCTGTGAGTGTTTGTGTAAATAACCGGAATAGCTTGCAAAAGGGGGAACTTAAGAATGACGATTACAGATGTTCGCGTTCGTATTATTACAAAAGAAGGAAAAATGAAGGCAGTGGTTTCCATTACTATCAATGATGAATTTGTCGTTCACGACATTAAGGTTATTGAGGGCGAGAAGGGGCTCTTCATCGCAATGCCAAGTAAGAAATCTGCTGACGGAGAGTACAGAGATATTGCTCATCCAATCAACTCAGGAACACGTGAGATGATTCAGACTACTATCCTTAAGGCTTATGAGAAAGCGCTTCTTGAGCCAGTAGAGGAGTAAGTTTTTAATAAATGTGGGTTATAGGCCTGTCGCATAAGCGGCAGGCCATTTTGCGCGCAAGCTTGTGAGTCTGTCGGCATGGCGGATTTTAAAGGGGCACTACACCTGTACACTCAAGATATTTGGTACAAAGAAAAAGAAAATGCCTAATAACATTTTCTTTTAATGATGTATATGTTTTTATAAATTGGGATTGGAAGAAACTTCGACAAACTGAAATTGAACACCTACATCCAAAGATTTAATTTACCACTGCTCTTTTCTGTTTTTAATATCCTTTGCAAAAATAACCTTAAACAGTGTACGAATCAAAGGCTGTATAAAGAATAACTGTGTAAAGAAAGCAAACGGAAAATTGTAGCATATAAGCTCTAACCAGTTTGCCAAAAAGGTAAATACATTAAATCCAGCATAGTATGGATAGTAGATAAAAGCTGCCAAAAAGCTCATAGCTGGACACATAAGACCTACTGTTGCACATATTATTGCTGTTTCAAATAAGACCGGATGTGTAGTCTTAGGGTCAAACACTATACAAGCTAGTTTGAAAGAACATGGACTTCCCATTACACATTCAAGTGTATATGCAAGACAGAACTCCAATAATACTACCGCCCAAATCGGGAACATTCTTCCAAACATCATGACACCACCGTTTAAATTGATACCATCAATTACACTGGTAGCACCTTCGATTGATAAAAAGTAATCTCCATTCACTACATATAAGCTGTAAAACACATAGGAATGAACGGTGACAATAACTGTCAGTAGTGCGAATATCATTCGCTGAAATTGATTTCTAGGCATAATAATCCTCCCTTTTGCGCAAAAAAATACAAGTATGCTTTGTGAAATCCTATTTCTTGTACCGTAATCAGATTTACTTGCCAAAGCAATACTTGTGTCGTTTTTTGCAATATTTTGTTTTAACAATGCAAAGTGTATCAAATAAAAGCTCAAAAAGTCAAGAAAAATCATATGAACTTTTCTGTAATCATCTTGCTAAGACATCTTTACACTCTCTAAGCACATAGTCCGCACATCTTAATACAATAACATAGCGCCCTTTTCTGTCAGTTCCTCAATAACTTTCATCTGTGCTATCCAAATCTTATCTGCATTAGATAATCCGTCCAATCCTCTGCTATCTTTTCAATTTAATACTTGTCATAACATGGAATACCAAGTTTTTCTGCCACTTCCTTGCCAATGGTTCTTACACCACTGCCAAACTTTCTGCTGATTGTAATAATCTTAATCATCTTTTTCCTCCTTCAGAACATAAAAAGGGTGTAATCCCCGTAGTTAAACTACTTTAGATTACATGCATAAATTCTGCTGGACTTACATCTACCAATTACAAGGTTTTCTTCTCTTAAAGAGATATTTAACCACAAGCCAACTTTTTGTAAGCAAGAAATTTCAAAAAATGATAGTTATCACATGTGAAACTTCAAAATTATCTAACTGTTCTACCTATTGAAATTTGATTATTTTATTTTCAACTCATAATTTCCACCTTGAAATGAAAAAACATTATCAAAAGATACTGTTTCAGTTGAGGTGCAAACAAATCCCAGCTTTTCTAGTAATTTGCAAGATGGTATGTTGTCAATCGCTGTACCTGCTGTGAAGCCCATTGCACCACATTCATCAACAAAGTATTTGATAAGAGAATTTATACTTTCGTAAGCATAACCATTTGAATGATATGCAGAGTGGAAACAATAACCAAGATCGTAGATATCTCCACTTTTATGAAAGCATACATATCCTATCATATTGTTTGATTCTTTTAGAAAAATTGCAAAAAACAAGTTACTGTCAGCAAATCTTTTTGTTAATGCTTTGGCTTGTTCATCCTCTGTCGGTAGAGGCATATCATAGACAGCATATTTTGAATTGTTAAAATCAATAAATATATTTTTCATCTCTTGCCAATCTGATTCATTCAGATGGCGGATATCCAATCTGTTCGTTTCTAATCTCATAATAATAGCCTTTATCAAATTCGAATCTTATTCGCTATTCCGCTATGCGTCATTCGGAATATGCTATTTCCCTTTCTCATATATTTACTTCTTTGACAACTGATTTGAGAAATATTGTGCTGCAATAGCGTATTCGATATCATCCTCTATATACATAACAATAGGATTGTTCTCATCATCTTCTTCTACTTCATAAATCATATAGCTTTGAGAAAAATCCAATTGCTTTTCCCCTTTCAGAGGGAGTAATGCAAAGTATTTTTTATTATTAACCTCAAAATAAGAATAAACGCCGCAATCCAGACTTGTCCCATCTTCGTAGGGAAGTGTTACAACAATATCCTCTAACTTTTTACCCATAAATTCCATAGTATGCCCTCCACAACTATTCTTGTATCATATTATATCAATAGACAAATTATATCTGTATGTATCATAGCATATGTGCAGATATTGTCACCTACAAATTATATTTTGTTTATTTCTTAACATTTTTATATGAAATCATGATGTGTGCAGGTGCAAATAATATGGATGAAATAACCAATAGAACAGACCTGCTCATAACACCACTAAACAAGAATACAACTGATGGAATAACAGATAATGCCAATGCTTTAAAAACTGTGTCCTTTCTGAAATAAATAATCCATATTCCACAGTAACAGCTAATTAACAATATATTTATAATAAGGTATAGAGCAAAAGCCTCATCTGACCACCAGCCAAACCATGTTCCTGGAATATTAATAATCATAAATCCAAAGCATCCCAATCGTCCTATTTGCTCTATGGTTTCAACTATTTTATTATTCCAGTTATTTTCAAAACCGTCCTTGCATTTTAGTGCATACACGATATTAGGAATCATGATTATTATTATAAATAAAGTACCAAAAATATTAAACCACTCCATCATATACCTCCCTTATTTTTATACCTTAGCAAATTTACACCCAAACAAAATACAAATGCTCCTAATGCAATAAAGAATCCCCAAACGATGTTCCAATAGGGAGAGTTCACATCAAACATAGCAAATAACAGTTCGTTCCAAAAGTTTAATTCTATTATAATTGCAAACAAATCGAAGAGTAAATAACTACCACCCAAAAGATATATCCATCTTCACCAAAAGTTGAAATTTCTATTTTTATAAAATGTAATGATTCCACAAAAACAACATAATAGCAAAATACCCATCAATACAAAATAGAGTATGCCTTTATTTATTAATATCTCTAGCCAAAAGTTGGCATAAGACTGTCTGTTAAAAAGTCCCCATATTCTATGTAAATGAAATACCCCAAAAAACATAAAAAACCAAGGTTCCCATGTATATATTTTCTTCAATACTCTTACCTCTGTATTCAAATAATCATGTTACGTTAAATTATGGTTTAGTTGAGTAAATAGAATTTATTTTCTTACTTGAAATCCTACTAAAAATACCATTTCTTTGATTTGGTAGGATATATTATTTTTGAATGCCTAGGCGCAAGCACTGTTTTCTAACTCAGTTGTAAAAGATGGAGTTGGCGTATAAACAGGTATTATGTCCTTTCTGAGGACGAACTATGATCGTTAATGTACATGTTTCCCCGACTAGAGTGCGAAAATTGCTTGGTAGTCGGGGATAACTTGATATATATGGTTTCCAAGAGAACTTGTATGCCGCATACGCAATTGTCTGTGGCACTTGCTCATCGCACGGCTTCGCCGTATACATCTGTGCATGGCTCAACCAAACCGCAAATCTGTTGAGAAAAAATCCCCCATATGCTAAGATACAAATATATGTAGTAAAGGAGAACGTCATGGCAGGGTTAAGTTGTGATACATGTGCATACTATGGGTATGACGACGAGGATGAATGTTATTATTGTGAAGTGAATATGGATGAGGATGATGCCGTTCGCCTGATGCAGGGGCATTATAAGGAGTGTCCATACTACAGAAATGGCGATGAGTATGCGGTAGTCCGCCATCAGATGTAACAGTGTATGAGCATAATAGATAAGATAATAGAGAAAGTAAAAGGCTGTTTTACGGCAGCATATGAAGGAAATGAAAAAATGTATGTAATAGTAGGCTTAGGAAATCCAAGTAAGGAATATGATAATACAAGACACAATATCGGCTTTGCGGCAATTGATGCACTAGCAGATAAGTATGGGATTGGTGTAAATGAAGCAAAGCATAAGGCACTCTTAGGAAAGGGCGTTATTGATGGAACAAAGGTGATTCTCGTAAAGCCTTTGACCTATATGAATCTCAGCGGAGAGGCAGTACGAGCAGTTGTGGACTATTATAAGATAGATGAAGAAGCAGAGCTTATTGTAATATATGATGATATTAGTCTGGATGTAGGACAGCTTCGCATTCGTAAGAAGGGAAGTGCAGGCGGTCATAACGGCATTAAGAATATCATTCAGCATCTTGGACATGACACCTTCCAGCGAATTAAGATAGGTGTTGGTGAGAAGCCAAAGGGATACGACCTTGCGGACTATGTTTTGGGACATTTCAGTAAGGAAGAGCAGGCTGTCATGAAGGATGCCTTGGAGAAGGTGGACGGTGCAGTGAGGCTTATGCTGATGGACGATGTAGATGAGGCGATGAACCGCTATAACAAGAAAGCATAGACATGATAGGAAAGACATTATAATAGAAAGAGGGATTACAGTGAATGCTTTGAGAGCACCTCTTCGTGAGCTTGGGGAATACGAGGAGATATGTTTAAATCACAAAAAAGAGCAGGGAAAGGTCAGCATATCGGGTTGCGTAGATTCACAGAAGCTTCATATGATATATGGAATTAATGAAGATATTGAAGTGAAGATTATCGTGACCTATAGCGATTTAAAGGCGAAAGAGATTTTGGATGATTGCAGAATGTATTGCAAGGAGTCCTACTTTTATCCTGCTAAGGATTTAATCTTTTATCAGGCAGATATTCATAGTAATCAGCTGATAAAGGAAAGAATTCAAATATTGAGAAGAATTTTAGAGGGTGGGCCAATTACAGTTGTTACCACCTTTTCGGCGTTAATGGCACATCAGATTCCTCTTGCAAGCTGGGAAGAGAATGTGATTCATATTGATGGTGACAGCATTGTAGAGGAAGGTGCGATTGCAAGGAAGCTCGTAGAAATGGGCTATGAGAAAAACTATCAGGTAGAGGCACCAGGGCAGTTCTCCATTCGTGGCGGCATTATTGATATTTTTGATTTAACGGAAGAGAATCCAATCCGAATCGAGCTATGGGGTGATGAGATAGAGTCGATTCGTTCCTTTGATATACTAAGTCAGCGTTCTATCGAGAACTTGAAAGAGATAACGATTTATCCTGCAACAGAGCTGATGCTTTCCAAGAGTGAGTTAGAGCAGGGACTTCGTAAGATGGAAGCGGACTGTAAGAAGGCGGCAGAGGTATTTCGTAAGGAGACCAACCCAGAGGCGGCACATCGCTTAGAGCAGAGCGTTGCACAGTTAAGGGAAAGTGTAACTGAGTTTCAGAGTTATGTTAACTTGGAAAGCTATATCGGTTATTTTTATGATGAGGTAGAAAGCTTTGCGGATTATTTTGCAGGCAGAAGCTGTTGCTTCTATCTGGATGAGCCAATGAGAATTATGGAGCATGCCAATGCAGTAGAGCTGGAGTTTCGCGAGAGCATGATGGCTCGTTCACAAAAGGGCTATATTCTGCCACAGCAGATGGATATTTTATACAGTGTGAAGGAAGCTCTTGCAGGACTGGAGAAAGAGCGTGTCATGGCGCTTTCTTCTATGGAGTATAAGGGATTTCCAATGAAGTTCCCGAACCGCTATGCGATAAATACGAGAAATGTTTCTTCTTATAATAATAGCTTTGCTGAGTTGGTTAGAGATTTGAAGAATTATAAAAAGAACGGTTATCGAGTGTTACTGGTATCGCCTTCAGCGACAAGAGCCAAGCGTTTGGCGGTTGATTTGATGGATGAGGGACTGCTGGCATTTTATTCGGATAATCCTGACAGAGAGTTGCAGGCAGGAGAGGTCATGACCTTCCATGGCGGTGTACAGAAGGGCTTTGAGTATCCGATGCTTAAGTTTGTTGTGATTTCGGAAACGGACATTTTTGGCAAGCAGGCGAAGAAAAAGAAGAAAAAGAAGCAGTATGAAGGGCAGAAGATTCAGAACTTCTCAGACCTGAAGGTTGGCGATTATGTGGTGCATGAGAATCATGGACTGGGCATTTACCGAGGTATCGAGAAGGTTGAGGTAGATAAGGTTGTTAAGGATTATATGAAGATTGAGTACCGTGATGGTGGTAATCTTTATATCCTGGCAACAGGCTTAGATGTCATTCAGAAATATGCTTCTGCAGATGCGGCAAAGACACCAAAGCTGAATAAGCTTGGGTCGCAGGAATGGGTTAAGACAAAGTCTAGAGTAAAGACTGCTGTGAATGAGGTGGCGAAGGACTTGGTTGAGCTTTATGCGGTTCGTCAGGAGAAGCAGGGCTTTATCTTTAGTAATGATACCGTATGGCAGCAGGAGTTTGAGGAAATGTTTCCATTTGAGGAGACTGAAGACCAGCTTCTTGCCATTGAGGCTACCAAGGCAGATATGCAAAGCTCGCGCATCATGGACAGACTAATCTGTGGAGATGTAGGCTATGGTAAGACAGAGATTGCTATCAGAGCGGCATTTAAGGCGGTGCAGGATGGTAAGCAGGTGGCGTATCTTGTGCCGACGACGATTCTTGCGCAGCAGCATTACAATACTTTTGTACAGCGAATGAAGGATTTCCCTGTACGAGTGGATTTGATGTCAAGATTCAAAACCGCGGGTGAGCAGAAGAAGACCTTGGAGGATTTGCGAAAGGGTTTTGTGGATATTGTAATTGGTACTCATAGACTGTTATCTGCGGATGTGCAGTATAAGGACTTAGGACTGTTAATCATAGATGAGGAGCAGCGTTTTGGTGTTCGTCATAAGGAGAAGATTAAGCAGGTTAAAGATAGTGTGGATGTATTGACCCTGACGGCAACGCCGATTCCAAGAACTCTTCATATGAGCCTTGTTGGAATCCGTGATATGAGCGTGTTAGAGGAGGCACTTGGCGAGCGTCAGCCGATTCAGACCTATGTTATGGAGTATAATGAAGAGATGGTGCGTGAGGCGATTGTCAGAGAGCTTTCACGAAATGGTCAGGTCTACTATGTGTATAACAGAGTAAATAATATCGAGGATATTGCAGACCAGGTAGCAAGACTAGTACCTGAGGCAAATGTGGCATATGCACATGGTCAGATGAAGGAGCAGGAGCTTGAAAAGATTATGTTTGACTTTATTAATGGTGAGATTGATGTGTTGGTATCAACCACCATTATAGAGACAGGTCTTGATATTTCTAATGCGAACACTATGATTATACATGATTCGGATAGTCTTGGACTGTCGCAGCTTTACCAGCTTCGCGGACGTGTGGGAAGATCGAACCGTACAGCGTATGCATTCCTTATGTATAAGCGAGATAAGATGCTTAAGGAAGTGGCAGAGAAGCGTTTGCAGGCAATTAAGGAGTTTACGGATTTGGGCAGTGGCTTTAAGATTGCCATGCGAGACTTGGAGATTCGAGGTGCAGGTAATCTGTTAGGTGAGAGACAGCATGGTCATATGGAGGCTGTCGGTTATGACCTGTATTGTAAGATGTTGAATGAAGCAGTAAAGCATTTAAAGGGAACGGGAGCCTTACAGGCACAAGAGGATTTCAATACCTATGTGGATATGGATGTGGATGCATTTATTCCTGCTTCCTATATCGTAAATGAGGTGCAGAAGCTGGATATTTATAAGAGAATTGCCTGCCTGGAGAGTCATACAGAATGTGAGGATATGAAGGAAGAGCTTCTGGACAGATTTGGTAATATTCCAAAGTCCGTAGATAATCTGATTCGTATTTCTCTGATTCGTGTGCAGGCGCATCAGCAGTTTGTAACGGAGATTAAGGGAAAGGTAGGAAGTGTTGCTTTCTATATGGAGCCATTTGCGCCTGTACATGTGGAGCGTATACCTGAGCTGTTAGCAAAGTACAAGGGCAGTCTTGAGTTCTCTGCAAAGGGAACGCCATGCTTTACCTTGAAGTATAAGAAATATGGTTTGGTGGAGAAGGAAGCAGATCTTATGATGCAGCATACACAGAAGCTGCTTCGTGATATGGAATATTTGTACGCGGAAGCGTAAAGAGGAATGTGTGATATAAGATTAGGAAAGGATGGGTTACAAAATGATGGAGTACAGAAGAATGGAAAACATTGACGCCAAGGTGTCGTTATTGGGCTTTGGTTGTATGAGATTTCCAACAGATGCAAATGGGAAGATTGAAGAAACACAGGCTCTGAAGATGATAGATATGGCATATCAGGCAGGAGTCAATTACTATGATACGGCATATCCTTATCATGGTGGTGCGAGCGAAGGCTTTGTAGGAAAGGCACTTGCCCGTTACCCAAGAGAGTCTTATTATCTTGCAACAAAGCTTCCTATCTGGGAAGTAAAGACAATCGAGGATGCTCAGAGAATCTTTGATATGCAGATGGAAAGATTACAGAAGGATTATGTGGACTTTTATCTTTTACATGCCTTAAATAAGGAACGTTGGAACACCATAAAGGAGCTGGATATCTTAAAGTGGTGTGAAAAGCTTCGTGCGGAAGGAAGGATTCGCTATATCGGTTTCTCCTTCCATGATGATTATGATGTATTCAAGGAGATTGTGACAGGCTATTCATGGGATTTTTGTCAGATACAGCTTAACTACATGGATAAGGATACACAGGCAACGACTAAGGGGGTAGAGCTTGCGGAAAGCTTAGGGATTCCTATGGTAATTATGGAGCCGATAAAGGGTGGTTCTCTTGCAAATCTTCCAGAGGATATTACAAAGATGTTTAGAGAGGCAGACAAGGAGGCAAGCACATCCTCATGGGCACTTCGTTATGTAGGTTCCTTTGATAATGTAAAGGTTATCTTAAGCGGTATGTCAGCGATAGAGCATGTAGAGGATAATTTAAAGACCTTTACGGACTTTAAGGTGTTATCGGATGTGGAGCAGCAGGTGGTTGCGAATGTGGCAGAGACGCTTCATAGCCGTGTGCAGAATGGCTGTACGGCATGTAAGTATTGTATGCCTTGTCCAGCAGGGGTGAATATACCAGGAAGCTTTGGTGTATGGAATGAGTACCATGTATATCAGAATTTGAACGATACCAAGTGGTCGTGGACAAAGGAAATACCTGACGAGGCAAAGCCTAAGAACTGTATCAAATGTGGTAAATGCGAGCGTGTTTGTCCACAGAAGATTTCCATTAGAAAAGATTTAGAGCGTGTACAGGCAGAGATGGAGGCATTATTTGATTAAATTTTCAAAATTTTCAAAAAATTTACAATAAATTGTAGATATTTTTTGAAAAATATATTATAATGGTATCGCAAGGATGGTTTACATAGCATCCTAACATAAATGACAACAGGTTAGTACGACGAAGGAAGATGGGAAAGCAGATGAGTAGAGGCAGATACAATATTCCAAAACAATACAAAGTAGAGAAAGGAATGCCAACAGAGGTATTATATAAGCGAATTGAGAATTCCAAGTGCCGTGGCATTTTTCAGAACGGCGTAGAGAGCATTACATGGAGCTATCAGATTACGGATGATGCACCAACATCGGATGTAACAGCTCTTATGAGAAGCGAAGGAATATCAGTTTTTGAAGTGGTTACCAAGACGACTGCTTCACCTGAGCTGTTAACAGAGGTGTTCGCGGCTTTGATTCCTAAGAGATCGTTAATTGTATATTTGTGTGGTGAAGAATTGGCAATGGGTGTCTTTATTCCTAATGAGAATGGAAAGGGCGGCAGAATGTGCGCTACAGATTTCTTCCCATATGATTCATCGAGAATGATTGAGGTTTTAGATTATGAAAGAGACTGCGATAAATCATATGTACAGATTCATAATCGTTTGTTGGCGACAATCCGTCAGAATAAGAGAATCATTATGATAGAGAAGGCATTTGAAAGTATTCAGAATAAGAAGAAGGCAGAAGCGGAGCCAGAGTTTGACTTTAGTGCAGAGGCATTGAATAAGATTCGTGAGGACGCTAAGTATGTAGAGGAACAATTAAAGGTGTAGATAAAAGATGCTGAAGTAGTAATGCTTCAGCATCTTTAGTAAAGGGGAAAGGCAGGGCGCAAAATGGGAAATGAAATACCAGCAGAAATAGCGGCAACCGTACTTAATTCGCTTAAGGGTGGTGTGGTACCAAGAGTAGGGCTGGAGTACATCACGGTAGGAAGACGAAATGAGATTGCAGCGCTATTGCAGGATGTTGCTATGATTGAAAAAGGGGGAGCTTCCTTTAGATTTGTTGTGGGCAAATATGGAAGTGGAAAGACTTTTTTGATGCACGCACTTCGTAATCATGTGTTGGAGAAGGATTTTGTGGTTACGGATGCAGAGCTTTCTGTTGAAAAACGTTTTGTGGGACATAGAGGACAGGGATTAGCTCTTTACAAAGAACTTGTGCATAATATGGCAATTCGTTCCTGCCCTGATAGTGGTGCTTTGCCGATTATTTTAGATAAATGGATTAGTACCATTGAAAATGAAGTGGTACAAAAGGGAGTGCTGCCCAAAGATGAAGGCTTTGAAAACGAGGTAAGTAAGAGGATTTTTGAAACGACCTCTGCGATGCAGCAGCAGATAAACGGCTTTGATTTTGGCAGAGTATTACAGCTATATTATGAAGGCAGAAAAAATGGTGACGAAGAGATACAAAGAAGTGTCTTTCGCTGGCTTTATGGAGAATACCGTACAAAGACTGAGGCAAAGAGTGAGCTTGGTGTGAATCTCATTGTAACAGATGAAAACTGGTTCGAATTTATCAGGCTGTTTACTGATTTTGCTATAAGAGCGGGGTATAAGGGGCTATACCTTTGCGTGGATGAGTTATCTAACATTTACGAGATACCAAGTAAGGTGGGACGTGAATATAATTATAGAAAGCTTTTAGATATTTATAATAGTATTATGCAGGGCAAAGTAAAGTATATGGGAATTCTGATGAGTATTACCAAGGAAGCACTGGAGGATAGGACGAGAGGTATTTACAGCTATGAGTCGCTTCGTACACGCTTAGAAGATAAGGTGCTGACAAAGGATGGGATTGTACCATTCAGAGATATGGCTGCACCGATTATAAGATTGGCGGCATTGAATCCTGGAGAAACCTATGTGTTAATAGAGAAGCTGACAAAGATGCATGAAGCGGTATATGATTATCAGTCCAAGCTTGACCACGACGATTATATTTACTTCTTAAAGCAGCAGTATGCAAAGGCACAAAATGCTGAGGATATGACGGTCAGAGATATGATTCGAAATTATATTACGTTGCTTAATTTGATACAGCAGAATCAGAATAAACCGAAGCAGGAAATTATGAATGCACAGTAGTGATAAAGAGTTGCTTTTTCGAAAAGAAAAGCAACTCTTTTGGTTTTCAAGGGTTTGGAAATATGTTAAAATAATCACAGTGTGAAAATAAATTTTCACACACCAATTTGTACCTGCACAAGATGCTAAAGCATCAGAAAGTTTGCAGGTGTCGGAGAGGCATGGTTATTGGCATGATAAAGGCTGTTATATTTGATATGGACGGAGTTTTATTAGATACGGAAAAGCACTATAATGCGGGCTGGTGTCAGGCTGCTACAGAAGCTGGTTTTCCTTTTACGAGAGAACATGCACTTTTGCTTAGAAGCTGTGATGCGAAGCTTGGTGAGAAGCTGATGCAGGATATATTTGGTAAAGAGTTTGATTATTATGCGGTGCGGGAGAGAAGACGTGAGATTGTAGCACAGCGTATTGAGGAGTTTGGATTAGAGAGAAAGCCAGGGCTTGATGAGATACTGAGCTTTCTGCATGAGAAGGAGATTAAGGCGGCGGTTGCGACTGCGACAGGGATAGAGCTGACCACACAGCATTTAAAGAATATTGGAGTATATGACCGCTTTGATAAAATCGTGAGTGCAAAGCAGGTGAAGAATGGAAAGCCTGCACCTGATGTCTATCTGTATGCATGTGAGCAGATAGGAGAGAAGCCTGAGGATTGTATTGCAGTTGAGGATTCTCCTAATGGCATTATGGCGGCGTATCGAGCGGGCTGTAAGCCAGTAATGGTACCTGATTTGACGAGACCTGATGAAGAGCTTAGTAAATATTTATATCGATGTGTGGATACACTTGCAGATATAAGATATATTTTCGAAGAATAAATAGCGCATACCCCATGTGCAGAAGGAGGCAGGGGATGGAGAAAGAGATTTTAAGCGAAGAAGTCGTTAAAGAGCAGAACTATGTAGAGGAATTGGTAGAGTTAATCCGAAGTGGAATGCCTGCGGAAGAGTTGGCAGAGGAGATTGACAATTATCATGATAATGATATAGCAGATGCGTTGGATGAGTTGGACCAAAGAGAACGCAGAAAGCTGTATCAGATATTGGGAGTAGAACGTGTATCTGAGATTTTTGCATATCTGGATGATGTTGGTAAGTATCTGGACGAATTAGAACCCGAGCGTGCTGCAGATATCATTGAGAACATGGATGCGGATGATGCTGTCGATGTTCTTGAAGAGGTGGACGAAGAGACCAGACAACAGATTTTGGAGTTGATGGATGAAGAGTCTCAGGAGGATATTAAGCTGATTTGTTCCTATGAAGAGGATCAGATTGGTAGTAAGATGACTACGAATTTTATCGAGATTCATAGGAAGCTTACGATTAAACAGGCGATGCGTGAGCTGATTGCTCAGGCAGAGGAGCATGACAATATTACGACTATTTATGTAAGGGACGATGATGAGACCTTTTACGGTGCAATTAATCTGAAGGACTTGATTATTGCCAGAACCTATCAGGAGTTGGAATCACTAATTAGTCAGTCATACCCTTATGTAAGAGCGGAAGAATCCGTTACAGATTGTATTGAACGATTAAAGGATTATGCGGAGGATTCTATTCCTGTATTAAATGAAGATAATAAGTTGATTGGTGTAATTACATCTCAGGATATCGTTGAGGTAGTCGATGACGAGATGGCGGATGACTACGCGAAGCTGGCTGGTTTGACGGAAGAGGAAGACTTGGAGGAAGGTATTCTTGCCAGTATGCGCAAGCGACTTCCATGGCTTGCTATTTTATTGGTACTTAGTATGGGCGTATCTGCGGTAGTTGGTATGTTTGAGACCGTGGCAGACGAGCTTGCAATTTTAACAAGCTTTCAATCCCTGATTCTTGGAATGGCAGGTAATGTAGGAACCCAGTCACTGGCGGTTACGATTCGTGTGCTGATGGATGAGAATCTGAAGGCAAAGCAAAAGCTTACCCATGTAGGTAAGGAGATTAAGGTAGGAGCCTTGAATGGACTTATCCTAGGTATTTTATCCTTTGGATTTATTGGCGTGTATGCATGTTTGGCGAAAGGAAGAAGCCTGGAATATGCTTTTGCTGTTTCGGCGTGTGTAGGAGTGGCTTTACTATTAGCAATGCTCATTTCCAGCTTAGTAGGAACCATTGTTCCAATGTTCTTCCATAAGATTCATGTAGACCCCGCGGTAGCATCGGGTCCTTTGATTACTACCGTGAATGATTTGGTTGCCGTTGTTACCTATTATGGATTAGCGTGGATTTTTTTATTGAATATATTGCATTTGTAATTATGATGAACTCTTTTGAGGTAGCTCGAAGGAGTTCTTTTTTATATGTAATTCCTATTTTCATAAAATGAATATAAAATTTGAATAAATCGTGTTGACACGGCATATAATAAGGAGTAGTATTTAGATAAACAAGATGTAGTTTTGAAAACTACATGATAAAGAGATGACTATTATGCCTTGGGATTATGTAAATAGTGAGAGAGTAAGTAGAGAATAGGAGTATGAAAGGAAGGATGAAAGATGCAATTAACAATTCGTGAACCAGGTAGTGCAATTACACACTTTATTGCATGGCTGATGGCTTTGATGGCAGCAGCAGCATTGCTGGTAAAGGCGCAGGGAGGGCTGCACATGACTGCAATGCTGATATATGCAGGAAGTATGATTTTATTATATGGAGCTAGTACAGCTTATCATAGTGTGACGGTATCAGATAAGATATTGAAGATATATCGTAAGATTGACCATATGATGATATTTGTTTTGATTGCAGGGTCGTATACACCTGTATGTCTGATTGTATTAGGTGGCAAGATGGGATACACATTACTTGCTCTGGTATGGGCAGTAGCGGTTGTGGGAATGCTGATAAAGGCATTTTGGATTACCTGCCCTAAATGGTTCTCATCTGTTATTTATATAGCAATGGGGTGGTTATGCCTGTTAGTGTTTGGTACCTTATGGGATGTTTTACCTCATGCGGCATTTGGATGGTTATTAGCAGGTGGAATTATTTATACAATAGGCGGCATCATTTATGCTTTGAAGATGCCGATATTTAATTCGATTCATAAAAATTTTGGCTCTCACGAGATATTCCATTTATTTGTAATGGCTGGGAGTATCTGTCACTTTATCTTTATGTTCTTATATGTAGCTTAAGGGCAATATGTAAAATAGCACGCAACCCTAATTGCGTGCTATTTTCACATATTGCCCTTTTCAAGCATTTCTTTTTCAATTTGTTGAATTTCTTCATTCAGTGACAGCATCTTTGCATCCAGTTCGGATACCATCTTGGCACATTCGTATAAGTCATCCTTAATATATTCGGGAGCATTTCCTTCAAACTTGTAGTGAATCTTATGCTCTAAGCTTGCCCAAAAGTCCATGGCTACAGTTCGAATCTGAATCTCCACCTTGGCATCAACGATTCTATCGGAAAGATAAATCGGGATGGAGACTATCATGTGATAGCTCTTATAACCGCTTGCTTTAGGATTCTTGATGTAATCTTTTACAGAAAGTACCTTAATATCTGTTTGATTTGTAAGCATTTCTGCGATACGGTAAATATCAGTTGTGAAGGAACAAATGATTCGGATACCTGCGATATCGTTTACATACTTAACCATATTCTCGATGGTAGACTCGTAGCCGTTTTTCTTAAGCTTCTTGACGATACTCTCAGATGTTTTAATTCGTGACTTAATATGTTCAATCGGATTGTATCTATGCACATGTTGAAATTCATCATTAAGAATCTCAAGCTTTGTTCCTATTTCCTTTAGGGCAGAATTATATACGAGAATTACTTCTTTCCAGCTGTCAACTTCTGAATTCGTATTTAACTTATATTCCATTTTAAACATCTCCTTCGGTAGAGCGATTTCATACTATAATCATTCTACCAATTTCATTCTACCATATTTTTGTATACTTATGTTGAAAATAAACAAAAAGTTTATAATTAATTTAGGTTTGTTGGTAAAAATGATTGTGACGATATATTGTGAAAAGAAAGTCACTAAGATAATATATATGTTAGAAATGTATAAAATATGCTATACTTATCACATAACTAAAACAAGGGAGAAAAATATGTTTCGTTTATGGGCAAAGCTTTTTAAGGATAATAGAATGCTAAAGGACACTGTTGTATGTGATGATTCACAGGATACGAGAACACACAAGGTGTTTCACGCAATAGATGACGTGTGTTATCAATTTGATTTGGGGAAGCCAATCTGGTTAGAGTCAACGATACAAGAGTTTAAGAGACATGATAAAGCAAGATTTCGAGCTGATAGTTTTATTGAAGATATAGATTTTGATTATATGGAGATTCAGGTAATTGAGGAAGACTAGCATGAATAAGAATGATTTAACACAGGGGAATTTGTGGAAACGAATATTGTTATTTAGTCTTCCATTGATGCTTTCTAATGTATTGCAAGTGTTATTTAATATGGCAGATGTGGCTGTTGTGGGACAGTTTGCAGGTTCTAAAGCACTAGGCGCTGTTGGGTCAACATCAACGCTGGTTGCGTTATTCACAGGAATATTGATTGGTATGTCCTGTGGCGTTAATGTCCTGGTGGCATTGCATTATGGCGCCAAGAAGCCGAAAGAGGTTGTGGAGACTGTACATACATCTGCATTAGTGTGTTTGGTGCTGGGAATATTTTTGCTAATAACAGGCGTTACTTTTTCGAGGGATATTTTACAGCTTTTGAATACAAAAGAAGAGCTGATAGACGGTGCAACCAAGTATTTAAGAATCTATTTCTTAGGTATGCCAGCCCTGGCATTGTATAATTTTGGTAATGGAGTATATAGTGCTGTAGGTGAGACAAGGAAGCCATTAATATATCTGATGATAGCAGGTGTATTGAATGTAGTGTTGAATCTGATATTGGTAATAGGCTTTCATATGGATGTGGAAGGTGTTGCAATAGCGAGTGTTATTTCACAGTATGTATCTGCAATTTTAATTTTGATTTCCTTATCACGAGTGAAGGATGTATATGGATTGGTGTTTACAAAGCTTCGCTTCCATGGAGATAAAGTAAAGGCAATTTTAACAATTGGTATTCCGTCTTCCTTGCAGTATGCTATATTTCAGGTTGCAAATCTGTTTGTTCAGGTTGGCGTGAATTCCTTTGATGCAGTTATGGTAGAGGGAAACTCAGCCGCAGCAAATGCTGATGCATTAGTATATGATGTCATGGCGGCGTTCTATACAGCCTGCTCCAGTTTCATGAGTCAGAATTTTGGTGCGAAGAAAAAGGACAGGGTACTAAAGAGTTATTTTATTAGTTTAGCTTATTCTTTTGGAATTGGAACCATTATGGGACTGTTGCTTGTAGTATTTGGAGAAACGTTCCTGGCGTTGTTTACTAAGGACGCCATTGTAATAGAAGCAGGAATGAAGCGACTGACAATAATGGGACTGTCGTATGGAGTGTCTGCATTTATGGATGCCAGTATAGCGGCATGCAGGGGCTTAGGAAAGAGCGTTGTACCAACTATAATTGTGATTATGGGGTCCTGTGTATTCCGTGTGATATGGGTATATACTGTATTTGCTTATTTTAAGACCATTCCATCCCTGTATTTGCTCTATATCTTTTCGTGGTCTATTACAGCAATTGCTGAGTTAGTTTATTTCATAAAGATATATAGAACGCAAATGAAGATGCTGCAATAGATTTCTTTCAAAAAGCAAAAAAGAGATTTGATTAACAAAGGAAATGAAATTTTCCTTGCATTTGATTGAAAAAAACAAAAAAACGACAAAAGGATAAGACAAAAAATATAGAAGGTAAAGTTCAAAGTATAAAGAGATGACTATGGAGGAATGTATGAAATCAAACATAATCTTTCCTAAGGAACCAAAGAAACCAATTGCTAAGCCAGTACATAAGCCTGGCAAGGATAAGGAGCCATTGCCTAAGGAATCTTTGTGGTTTACACATGACCCTGCAATTTATCATGACCCCGTATCAGGCGATTATTTTGTATATGGTACAGGGGCAGATGGGCTTCGCTCTAAGGATTTAATAGAATGGGAACGAATCGGTAAGGTAACGGACGAGCCATCTGCCGATTCGCAGGCACATGTTGGAACAAAGCATATTTGGGCGCCTGATGTTGTGAAGGTAGGCGATGAATACCGCTTATACTGTTCGAACTCTTCTTTTGGTGTGCAGCAGTCCTGTATCTATCTTGCAGTAGCAGATAAAGCAGAGGGACCATTTGTGGCAAAGGGAGCTGTGGTCAAGACAGATGCAAGCTGTCCACTTAATGCAATTGATGCGAATATTATTGAGGATGTAGAGAATGGTAAGCAGTATATGGTATATGGTTCTTTCTGGGGTGGTATTCATATACTGGAGCTTAATAAGGAGACTGGATTTGCAGCAGAGGAAGGCTTTGGTAAGTGTATTGCAAGGAGACCACGATGGTGTGACGGAGCGATAGAAGGTCCGTACATTATCTATAATCCTGATACAGAGTACTATTATTTGTTTTGTTCCTATGGTTCGTTGAGTAGTGATTATAATATCCGTGTGGCAAGAAGCAAGAACGTACTTGGACCTTATTTGGACCATAATGGGCGTGATATGACGGATTTGAATGATGATGATAACAGTATCGGTTATATGATTGCCTGTGGTTATGCGTTCCACGAGGGAACAGAGTATATGGCACCAGGACATAATTCGGTTTTACATGATTTTGATGATGAATGGTATTTGGTGCATCATATAAGAGAGAAGAATTTTAAGGGTGGAGAGCCATCTACTATGCATGTCAGAAAGATGTATTGGTCAAAGGATGGCTGGCCGCTTGCTTCGCCTGAAATATACAGCGGAGAAAAGCTGGCAGCATTGACAGCAGAGGATATTGTAGGAAAGTATGAAAGAATTCGATTAACACCTGCAACACCTCAGGGAATACAGGTATCGACAGCGATGGAGCTTCGGGCTGATGGAACAGGCTGCTTTGGAGTATTGACTCGTATAAAATGGGAGATGTTAAGTGAGAATACGATTGCTGTCAGATATGCAAATGTAGAGGAAATTTATCAGCTTTCACCTGCTTGGGATTATGAGCTGTGGAAGCCGACATTGATTCTTACAGGCAAGGATAATAAGGGAATATGTCTGTGGGGCAAAAAGTATGAGTAACGTGGGAGAATAAGGATGAAATTTTGGAGGAGTATAGAAAAGCTAATTCCAATAGGAATCTATATAGGGTTTTTATTAATTTTGCTTGTCTGTATGTACGGTAAGAAGAATCTACATACGGATGAAGTATCTACATATGTGTTATCCAATAATACTTATGATACTTCAATTACTGTAAATCCTGAAAGAAATGTAACCTATGAGGAGCCGCAGGAGGTGTGGTTACAAAGCATGGTGGTGCAGGAGGGGCAGGAATTCAATTACCGTAATGTATGGGAGAAGCAAAGCCAGGATGTACATCCGCCTTTATATTATGCATTAATACATACGATATGTTCAGTTTTTGCAGGAACCTATAGCCAGTGGTATGCGGCAGGGATAAATATTCTGTTTGCAATGTTGACACTTTTTGTATTGCGAATGCTTGCAAAGGAATTAACTGCACAGAAGGAAATTGTATTTCTGGTATCCTGCTTTTTTATGATTTCATCGGGAGTTTTATCGGCGACTACTTTTTTGAGAATGTATATTATGGCAATGTTCTTTACGGTATTGGTAAGCCTTTTGCTGGTAAAAGGACTAAAAAAGCGTAATCCATTATTCTATGTAGCATTATTTGCGGTATCGGTAGTTGGAGCGTTGACACATTATTAATATATTGTGTATTTATTCTTTGTCTGCCTAT
>JAFUKJ010000031.1 GCA_017467805.1 Lachnospiraceae bacterium | reverse complement strand
ATTATTTAATCGGCTAAAATGGTGTACAGCAGAACAAAAACATGCTGTAGTACACCAGATATGCTTGGAT
Source organism: Lachnospiraceae bacterium (assembly GCA_017467805.1). Classification (GTDB taxonomy): domain Bacteria; phylum Bacillota; class Clostridia; order Lachnospirales; family Lachnospiraceae; genus COE1. The sequence continues at coordinate 46,466 of JAFUKJ010000031.1, read as the reverse complement.
TTCATCAAAAAGGGTGTACAGGAGAGCGTAAAACTGCTGTGGTACACCAGATATGCTTGTATTTCATCAAAAAAGGTGTACAGGAGAGCATAAACCTGCTGTGGTACACCAGATATGCCTGGATTACAGCAAAAAAGGTGTACAGGAGAGCAAAAATCGCTGTGGTACACCAAAATACGTAATTCTCTAGATAATAGTGATAGGTGACACCATGCTACATTCGGAATTCGCCCTTTGGGCTACTTCCTCATGTACGGCATCGCTGTATACATCTGAACACGAATATGCCTGTCTGTGAGCAAGCTCCCAGCAGTCAATTCGGTCCATCTGTGCATGGCTCATAGCCAAATTCAAATCCAGCTAAGTACCTGTGCATACAACAAATCTATTGTTATTCGATACTTCAAGCTTTGCTCGGCTGATATGAAAACAGCCGTCAAACCCGAATTATGCGTCTGGGAAAGTTTATTTTGCACGAAAAAAAAGTGTTAACACACATTTTGTGACAAATGACGAAAAATTCAGATTTGTGTTGACGAAAGCTAGTGAAGTTGTTATGATTAATACATAGCGCAAGCGGTTGCGCAAGAGTGAGAAATAGGAACGAATCAAAGATTGATTTGGATGTTGGAAGTATGAATGTTCAAAAAAGGTGCAAATTAGAGCATAAGTATTCAAATGGAGGCGCGGTATGATGGAATATGTTAAAGGAATGGATGTATCCTCGCTGGATGAAATCGAGCAATTAGGTGCAAAGTTTTATGATAAGGGACAGCAGGGAGATTTGTTAGATATACTAAAGAGCTATGGAACGAATTACATTCGTCTTCGTCTTTGGAATGACCCAAAGACTTTAGATGGAAAGCCATACGGAGCAGGTAATACAGATATAGAGACAGTATTAAGAATGGCAAAGCGTGTAAAGGCAGCAGGTATGAAGCTGTTACTTGATTTTCATTACAGTGATTGCTGGGCAGACCCAGGTAAGCAGAGAATGCCTAAGGCTTGGGTAGGTTACACAGTGCCTGAGTTAGAGAAGGCAGTATATGACTTTACGAAGGAAACCATGGAGAGATTTGTAGCAGAGGGCGTTGCACCTGAGATGGTACAGGTAGGAAATGAGCTTTCTAATGGTCTGATGTGGCCAGCAGGACAGGTTCCTAACTATGACAATATTGCTCTTTTCGTAAGCGCAGGTATTAAGGCAGTTAAGGAGATTACTCCTGAGACGAAGATTATGCTTCACCTTGATAATGGTGGTAACAATGCTTTATACCGTGAGTGGTTTGATAACTATACAGCCAAGGGAACAGAGGACTTTGATATTATCGGATTGTCCTACTATCCATTCTGGCATGGTTCGTTACAGGATTTAGAGAATAACATGAACGATATCTCCGTAAGATACGGTAAGGATTTGATTATCGCAGAGGTATCTATGGGACATACCACAGAGGATTATGCTTCTTATGAGAAGCTTGAGCCTCATGAGAGAAAGGGTATGGCAACAAAGCCTGAGCTTTGTGCAAAGGTTCCATTCCCGATGACTAAGGATGGTCAGTGTGATTTCATGAAGGCATTCCTTGCGTCAGTTGAGCAGGTTCCTGAGAATAAGGGACGCGGCTTCTTCTACTGGGAGGCAGGCTGGTTACCTGTAGAAGGCAGCGGCTGGGCTACATGGGAAGCCATCGAGTATATGCAGGAGAAGGGACCATGCGGTAATGAATGGGCAAATCAGGCATTGTTTGATTATGACGGAAATGCACTTCCAGCATTAGAAGTGATTAAGAATTATAAGCCACAGGCATAGGAATTGAGCTACTGCGATAGGCAGGGAGCATCACAATAAAATGGAGGATGAAAAGATGAAGCAGCAGTTATTAAAGAGATTTGAAGAAGTATTTGGTGATGTAAATGGAGCAAAGGTTTACTTTGCACCTGGACGTGTGAATTTAATTGGTGAGCACACAGATTATAATGGCGGTCATGTATTTCCATGCGCATTGACAATCGGTACTTATGCCGTTGCAAGATTGCGTGAGGATGATAAGCTTTGTCTTTACTCTATGAACTTCGAGGCAAGCGGTGTTGGTGAGAGCAAGCTTTCAGATATTGAAGAAAAGGTTCAGGGAGACTGGAGAAACTATCCAAAGGGAATGGTATGGGCTTTTGGTGTGAAGGGATATCAGGTAACAAAGGGTATGGATATCCTTTACTTTGGTAATATTCCAAATGGTTCAGGTTTATCTTCATCAGCTTCCATCGAAGTGTTAACTGGATATGTTTTAAAGGATTTATTCGGATTTGCAGTAAGCAATCAGGATATTGCATTAATCGGTCAGTTCTCAGAGAACAATTACAATGGCGTTAACTGTGGTATTATGGATCAGTTTGCTATCGCAATGGGTAAGAAGGATTCTGCAATCTTCCTTGATACAGCAGACCTTTCTTATGAGTATGCACCAATTTCATTAGCAGGTGCTAAGATTGTTATTTTGAATACTAATAAGAAGCGTGGACTTGGAGATTCTAAGTACAATGAGAGAAGAAGCGAGTGCGAGATGGCACTTTCAGAGCTTCAGAAGAAGATTGATATCAAGACTCTTGGCGATTTGACAGAGGAAGAGTTTGAAGCAAATAAGGACGCAATCGCAGATGCCAACAGAGTAAAGAGAGCAAAGCATGCAGTATATGAGAACAGAAGAACCATCAAGGCTGTAGAGGCATTGAAGAACAATGACCTTGCATTATTTGGAAAGCTTATGGTAGCTTCTCATGATTCTCTTCGTGATGACTATGAGGTAACAGGTATTGAGCTTGATACTCTTGTAGAAGAGGCATTAAAGCAGCCAGGTGTTATCGGTGCAAGAATGACAGGTGCAGGCTTTGGCGGATGTGCAGTCAGCATTGTAAAGGAAGATGCAGTAGAAGCGTTTATTAAGAATGTTGGCGATGCATACCTTGCGAAGATTGGCTATGCAGCAGACTTCTATGTAGTTGAGATTGGTGACGGCCCAACAGTTCTGTAAGACCAGTAAACACGATTAGAATAGAGGGATATAAAGATGATGACAATAACAAAGAATATTACAGATTTGGTACGTTACGGATATTCCTGCGGTTTGGTAGATAAGGCTGATATTATTTACACAGTGAATCGTTTATTGGAATTATTTGAATTAGACGAGTATGACGGAGAGTTTGGCGAGGAAGCATTTGTAAAGGCTTCGCCAGAGAGCTTTGACTTAGAAGTAATTCTTGGAGAAATGCTTGATTATGCAGCAGAGCATAATTTGATGAAGGATAACAGTATTGTATACAGAGATTTGTTTGATACTAAGATTATGAGCTGCCTGACACCAAGACCAAGTGATGTCATTTATACATTTAACAGATTATATAAGGAAAAGGGCGCAAAGGCTGCAACTGACTGGTATTACACTTTTAGCCAGAACACAGATTATATCAGAAGATACCGTATCAAGAAGGATATGAAGTGGAAGGCAGATACGGCTTATGGTGAGATGGATATTACGATTAATCTGTCTAAGCCTGAGAAGGATCCTAAAGCAATTGCCGCTGCTAAGAATGCAAAGCAGAGCGGTTATCCAAAGTGCCAGCTTTGTATTGAGAACGAAGGCTATGCGGGAAGAGTAGACCACCCTGCAAGACAGAATCACAGAATCATTCCGATTCAGATTCAGGGCAATCAGTGGGGCTTCCAGTATTCACCATATGTATATTATAACGAGCATTGTATCGTATTTAACAGCCAGCATATCCCGATGAAGATTGAGCATAACACCTTTGTGAAGCTGTTCCAGTTTGTAGAGCAGTTCCCACATTATTTCGTTGGTTCTAATGCAGATCTTCCGATTGTAGGTGGTTCTATTCTTAGCCACGACCATTTCCAGGGTGGACACTATGAGTTTGCAATGGCAAAGGCTCCGATTGAGAGATTCTTTAGTGTGAAGGGCTTTGAGGATGTTCAGGCAGGTATTGTAAAATGGCCGATGTCTGTTATCAGAATTGCTAATAAAGACTACAATAGACTGATTGCTTTAGCAGATGTAATCTTAGCAAAGTGGTGTAATTATACAGATGAAGAGGCATTTATCTATGCCTATACAGATAACGAGCCTCATAATACTATCACTCCAATCGCAAGAAAGCGTGGAGAGGTATACGAGCTTGATTTAGTACTTCGTAATAACATTACAACAGAGGAGCATCCGCTTGGTGTATATCATCCACATGCAGAGCTTCATCATATTAAGAAGGAGAACATTGGCTTAATCGAGGTTATGGGTCTTGCAGTTTTACCATCCAGATTAAAGGGAGAGCTGGAAGCCTTAGAGGAGGCCATTGTAAATGGTAAGAATATCCGTGAGGATGAGGCACTGGCAAAGCATGCAGACTGGGTGGATGAGTTCCTTCCAAAGTATGAAGGAAAGGTAACACAGGAAACTATCCGTGACATCCTTCAGAAAGAGGTTGGCATCGTATTTGGTAAGGTTCTTGAGCATGCAGGTGTTTATAAGAGAACCATTGAAGGTGCTATGGCATTCGACAGATTTATTCAGAGTCTGAATGCATAAGTTGCGAAAGAGATATACAAAAGTGAGAGCGATATTCGCAGCATAGAATTGGGAGAATGTACCATGGATATGTTTCGTAATGAAAATATTGGAATTAAGAAGTTAACAATTACGGATATTGCCGAGCAACTGCAGGTATCTAAGACCACAGTTTCCCGTGCAATATCAGGTAAGGGAAGAATCAGCGAGGACACCAGACAAAGGGTGTTGGCATTCATTCAGGAGAATGATTATAAGCCAAATGTTATCGCCAAAGGACTTGCACAGCAAAAGACTTACAATATTGGAATGGTAATACCTGGTGACTGCAATCTGGTGGATATGCCGTTCTTTCAGAATAGTATGCAGGGTGTCTGTGAGGAGGCATCAAAGCATGATTATGATGTTATGCTAGTGATGACAAGCGGTAATAAGGTAGTGAATCTTGAGAGAATGGTAGCTAATCATAAGGTGGACGGTGTGATTTTAAGCCGTTCCTTTGTAAAGGACAGAGCTGCTGAGTTCTTAAAGGAGCAGAAGATACCGTTTATCCTGATGGGAACCTCCAAGGATGAGGAAATCCTGCAGGTGGATAATAATCACAAAGCAGGCTGTTGTGAAATGGTAATGCGTATTATGCAGATGGGGTTGAATCGTATTGGTCTCATTGGTGGCAGTGAGAATTATGTGGTAAACAGAACACGATTACACGGCTATCGGGATGCCTTCCGCAATATGAAGCAGGCAATAGATGAAAGCCTGATTTATCAGAACTGTGAGACTACGGACCAGATAGAGAAGGCAGTCAGGAATCTGTTGGAGCGTAAGGCTGAATGCATTGTCTGTATGGACGACATGATATGCTCCCATGTATTGCAGGTATTAGATAGGGAGAAGATAAAGGTTCCTCAGCAGATGAAGGTAGCGTCCTTCTATGACAGTACGCTTTTGATGAATCATGAGCCTGCGATTACTTCGCTATTATTTGATGCCAAGGCATTAGGAGAGCTGACCTGCTCCGTGCTGCTTGACTATATAGCAGGTAATGAGGTCAAGGGAAAGACACTGCTTGATTATGAGATTATAGAAAGAAATTCGACAAACGTATAGACATAAGCATAATAGAAACCAATATTTCGGAGGTGTAAGATGCCAAAGAAGAAAAAGCAACCGGCAGAATTCAGATTTTATGAGATACCGCAAAATGAGCCGGTGCTTGCCCTGATGGGTAAGAAATGGATTCAGGTATATGGAGAAAATATTGATAATCAGCATTTTCATAATTTGTTGGAGATAGGTCTGTGCCATTACGGGGATGGAGACCTGGTATTAGAGGAGGATTTTTACCGCTTTGGTCCAGGGATGATATCCTGTATTCCTGCCAATTATCTGCATGTAACCAGAAGTGATGAAGGTGTTATGGCATTTTGGGAGTTCCTGTTTATTGATGTGGAACAGGCACTAAAGGACTGTGGTAAGCGTAATGTGCAGGAAGCCAGAGACATTGTAGATGCAATTAATAAGAATGCCTTTTTCATAAAGCCAGAGGACAATCCGATGATTGCAACCATTGTTAGAAGTATCTTTGATGAGATGCAGGACAAGAAGGAGCATTATAGTGATTGCGTGAAAGGTTTAATTTATGCTCTTTTGTTTGAAATTGCACGTTTTAATGGAAGACCTGTTACGTCTAATAAGGGTAAAAATGGTGGACTTCAACTGGAGCGTGCAATCGAGTATGTAGAGGAGCATTATCAGGAGAATTTCAAGATACTGGAGCTTGCAATGGAGTGTCATATGAGTGAAACACATTTCAGAAGAGTATTTCAGGAGAAAATGAATATGACACCTGTAGAATATGTCAACTTTGTGCGGGTTAAGAAGGCTTGTGAACTAATTGATAAGACAGATATCAGCATGGAAGAGGTGGCAGAACGTGTTGGCTTTGTAACTCCTTCAACCTTTAATCGTAATTTCAGGCGGATAATAGGAACTTCTCCATATCAGTGGAAGAAGAGACCTGATAATCATGAAGGCAAGCTGTTAGAGTACAAGATTTCAGCTTTGAAGGGTTGGTAATCATAAGTCGAATTTGCACGAAATCAAAGTGTATTTATAAACAATAAATGGAAGCAGAGTGTTATACTTGAGGCATACACAAAGAGCTGTGTGGTTGTGAAGTTGGACCATGCGGCGGTATGAAAGAATATGACACTTAAGAATTATATTAAAAGAGCCTGAAGGTAAAGCCTTGGTTCTAAGAATAAGGAGGTAGAACAGTGGATAAATTTGTAGTAAACATTATCCATCGTCCGGAGATGGTTCCGGAGTATTCTGCAACTGTCACAGGACAGGGAAAAGAGGAAGATATCGGAGATAAGGCGCTCATTACAGAGTCCCTTGATATTTTCAAGACTCAGCAGAGATTAGCTCACGAGAATGGCTTGAAGGTTACAATTCAGATGACTTATGCTGCTTTATTTAATGATGAGGCAGTAGAGATTGCAAAGCATGACCATGAAGTATATGGTGATGAGATTGCTCTTTCATTACTTGGACTTCCATGTGAAGAGTTCCGTGAGAAGTATAAGACAAAGGACTTCTGTATCTGGATGTTCTCTATGGAAGATAAGATGGCTATCGTAGATGACGTATTTGAGAAGTTCTACGAGAAGTTCGGTTTCTATCCTGAGTCAACAGGTTCTTACTACATGGATGCTGACCTTACTAACTATATCAAGGCTAAGTATCCATCAGTTAAGTGTGCTGTTGCAACATGTTGGGAAGAGGGACCAAAGGCATACCATACATGTAATAACTCTTGGTATACTTTATTCGATGGCGGCCCATGGGCTCCATGGATTCCTTCTAAGCAGAATACACATGCACCAGCTGCTAATGAGGCAGAGGATTCAGGTATCGTTGCAATCCCTCACTTATCAAGAGACTTGATTGCTTGTTACGATGGTAATGGTTCTAACTTCGGTACACATCCACAGAACGTACTTCGTGGTATGATTTACGATACAAAGACATGGGAGTATCCATATCTTTACAACTTAATTGACCAGTATCGTGACCTTGCTAAGTACAATAACGGATATTCATACAACATGATGTTCGTTGGACCAGGCTGGATGAATAAGATGGGACGTTGGGAGCAGCCATATGAGCTTCTCTACAAGTCATACAGCGATGGATGTAAGTACTATGGTGATTTAAAGAAGGAAGGCAAGCTTATCGATATGACTATGGCTGAGTTTGCTGACTACTATAGAGAGAAGAAGGGTGTTAACGCTGGTAACTACAATGAGCCTGAGTGTGCTCCTTGGAGAGATATTCTTTACGGTTCAGACAAGCAGTTATTCTGGTACTGTGACCCTTATATGAGAGCTTGTGTAAATATGGATCAGGGTGGTGCTATCGTAGACCTTCGTCCTTATGTAGCTAAGCTTGAGTGGCCTGTTGGTATTGGTACAAAGCACGTTCAGGATGCATCTTATCCATTCCTTATCCAGGAGAAGTATCGTGCAGGTTACTTTACACACTATGCAGGAGCAGGTACAGTAAGAAGTGCTAAGCTTTCTTACAATGGTGAAGAGGTTGACTTATGTCTCTGCCCTACACACTGCCACTTCTCAGAAGAAGTTATCGATGGTAAGAAGACTCGTATCTTAACACTTGACCCAGTTGAGATTAAGTTCAACGGTGTTACAGTTAAGCTTCAGACAAAGGAATACTTTGAGGAAGGTGCTTCTAACATTAAGATTGAGAGAAATATTCTTGAAATCAGCGATCCTACAGCTGAGATTACCCTTGATGAGTATATTACAGCTTGCTATGGTACAACAGAGTATCCTGAGGATATGACAGGTATCACACTTGCTTGTGAGGGTGAGAACGGTGAGACAATTAACTACGAGTATAAGTGCCGTGATGCTAAGCTTGATGGTGCAACAGCAGTAAGTGCTGTAGTTCCAGCTATCCAGACTAAGGTTTCTCTTACAGCATCTGACAAGGCTCTTGGATATATTGAAGAGGGTTATGCATTCTCTCCTATGTTCAAGCTCGGATATAAGAAGACAATTTCTGATAAGGAGGTATTTGCAACATGGCTCAACTTGGAAAAGGCAAATTAAATTACAGATGTCCATCCTGCTTTATGCGAGACCTCGACATCGATATGTTCTATAATAAGGAAACAGGAATCTATAGCTGCATCCGCTGCCAGTACAGAGCAGACGAGGCAGATGTATTAGAGAAGAACGAGATGGTTCGTTTCCGTTATCTTGCAAGAAATGAAAGATTTACAAAGTTTGACTTTGATTAAGAAGGTAAAAAGCGTATGCAGCTTGGCTGCATACGCTTTTTTGGTGAGTATTTAAAAGTGAGTTATTTTAGGTTGTCTATCTCCATATCTTCGCTCCATTCGCCTGACCAGGCACTAACCTTTTCATCGAAGATGGTAGTATATCTTGTGCTGGAGCATACAGAATATAAAATTACAATTGTGAATAACAGTAATAGAATCAGTCCTTCAACCCATTTTGCACCTGAAGATTGATGATATGTTTTCTCCATGTCATATGCCCCCTTTTTATTCTTTTCCCCTGAGTGTATAATAATCGTAGCATTTTAAAATAAAATTTTCAATCAATTTAAAACTAATAAATTTAATTTGTGAAAATAACACAAAAAACAATGTGAGAGGTTAACAATAAAATCAGATAATTGACTATTTTGTTAACCAAAATGGGAGGATAAGTATGAGATTTTTTCATTTGTCGGACTTGCATATAGGGAAGCATTTGCATTATTACAATCTGGCAAAGGACCAGGAGATGATTTTATCTCAGATTGTGGAGAGGGCAGAAGAGTACAGACCTGATGCAATCATTATCGCAGGCGATATTTATGATAAAACAGTTCCGTCAGGAGAGGCATACCAGCTATTTGATGCATTTTTAAATCAGCTTTCTGAGCTTTCACCTGTAATTCCTGTGATGATAATCGCAGGTAATCACGATAGTGCGGACAGATTACAATATGCGTCTGCTTTTTTGGAGAAGCATCAGATTTACGTCTCAGTGATGCCGCCTTTAGCGCAGGAAGAATATTTGAAGAAGATAACCTTAAAGGATGAGTATGGAGAGGTAGATTTTTATTTGTTTCCGTTTATGAAGCCAGGTTATGTCAGGCATTTATTTGAGGATGAGAATATATCAGATTATGAGACAGCTTTTCGCCTGATGCTGGAAAGAGAAGCCTTGGACGCGACGAGAAGACAGGTGCTGGTAGCGCATCAGTTTTTTGTAAATGCAGGTCAGGCACCCGAAACCTGTGATTCCGAGCAGTTAAGTATTGTGGTTGGTGGTCTTGATGCGATAGATATTAGTGTTGTGAAGGACTTTGATTATGTTGCACTGGGACATATCCATGGAGCGCAGAAGCTTGGGGATGGTAAGGTGCGCTACTGTGGAACGCCGCTTAAATATTCTGTCAGCGAGGAGAAGCATAGAAAGTCTATTTCTTTGGTAACCTTGGGGGAGAAGGGAACGGACTTACAGGTGGAGGAGATTCCATTAGAGCCAATGCGTGAGGTTAGAAGAATCAAAGGACAGCTTTCCGAGGTAATGGGTGCTGCAACCCAAGAGAACAGACATGATTATGTAAGTATTACACTTACGGATGATAAAGAGACCTTTCATCAAAAGGAGCTGTTGGAGGAGGTATACGACCATATTTTGGAGGTCATTGTTGATAATGCGAGAACCCGAAATATTCTTGAGCAGATGTCTGGGGAGGAGAAGCTACAGACACCGCTTGAAGCGTTTCGAGAGTTCTATCAGATGATGCAGCAGCAGACTCTTTCAGCAGAGGAAGAGGAGATTATGCAGCAGGTTATGGAGAAAATAGATTATGAAGCCAATTAAACTTACAATGTCAGCTTTTGGCTCCTATGCAGATACAACAGTAGTTGATTTTACAGATGTGAACCATGGAATTTTTCTCATTACAGGAGATACAGGAGCTGGAAAGACGACAATTTTTGATGCGATTGTATATGCACTATATGATAGAGCAAGCGGTGGTGCAAGAGAAGCTTCTGATATGCGAAGCCAGTATGCAAATAATGAAACACCTACCTACGTGGAATTTGTATTTTCCTATGGCGAAGAAATATATACGATTCGCAGAAATCCGCGATATACCAGACTGAGTAAAAGACGTGATAAGGACGGAAATTTCAAGGAAACGGAGGAGGCACCAGGTGTTAGTCTGATACTTCCTGATGGCACGCCCAAAGGACGGGAGTTTGTAGGGAAGCTTCGTGAGACCAATGAGAAAATCGTGGAAATTATAGGTCTTGACGCAGACCAGTTTACTCAGATTGCCATGATTGCGCAGGGAGAGTTTATGAAGCTGCTACAGGCTTCCTCTAATCAGCGTAAGGAAATATTTGCAAAGATATTTAATACGAAAATATATGCAAGAATTCAGGAGGAGCTTCGTGCTCAAACAAAGAGCTTGTATGGAAAGCTGGAGGATAATCGCAGATACTGTGAGGTGGAGCTGCAAGGGATTCGTGGAACAGAAGAGTTTTCCTTTAGTGAATTAAATGCTGGGGAAAATCTGGAACGATTGCAAGTACTTGTAAAGCAGGGAAATGCCAAGGAAAAGGAATGTCGTAAGCAGCTTGAAAGTCTGGAGGCTGAAATTGAGCAGTTAAATCGAAGTATTTCTGAGGGAAAGCAGATAAATGAAATCTTCATTGGACTTATGAAAGCGCAGGAAGAGAAGGCAAGGCTGGAAGAAGAGACAGTACTTCAAAAACAGCGTTTGCAGGAATTGGAACGTGCGAAGAAAGCACTCCCTGTTATGCTGGAGGCAGTTAAGGTAAAGGCAGATAAAGAAGCACTTAAGGAATGTGAAATGCGTTTGCAAAAGCTCGTGCAGCAGCGTCAACAGTATGCGTGTGCTATTGTAGAAAAGGAAGAGGCAAAAAGCCAGGCTCAGAAGCTCCTTGCGGAACAACAGCCAAGATTGCAGGAGCAGGCAGCACTGATTAGAAACACCTTGCCATTATATGAACAGGCACAGGCACTGGAGCAGCAGCTTACGAAGCTTGAAAGTACGTTGGCAGGGCAGCAGGTAAAGTGTGAAAGTTTGGAAAAGGATGTTGAGCAGAGAAAGCTTTTGCTATATGAAAAGAATGAACTGGCAAGCGGTTTGTTATCAGTGTATCAGCAGGCAAATGATACCTTTATTGCAGAGCAGGCAGGGGTTATGGCAAGTAAGCTTGAGGAAGGTATGCCATGTCCTGTATGTGGAGCGACCAAACATCCATGCAAGGCGTCATTTACGGGGGAGCCAATTACTCAGGCACAGGTGGAGGATGCAAAGACGAGATGGCAGCAGGCAGGCAGCGAGGTCGAGAAGCTAAGCGGTGAGCTTGAACGCAAGAAGCAGGAATTAGAAACAGAGAAGACGAAAGCTAATGATTGCAAGCTTCAAAGTGAAGCGATAAGGGCACAGTATGTGCTGACAAGAGAGAAGCTTTCCTATGAGAACTGCGAAAAAGCACAGGAGGCGGTTCATTCGTTGGAAAAAGAGCTTTTGACATTGCAAAAGAGTGCGGATGCTGCAAGAGAAGCATGGGAGCTGACAAATGAGAAGTTATCCGAGGCTGAAACACAGAAAAAATCAGAGGAAGAACAAAAACAACGTTTAGAGAAGCAAATTTTGGCAGATACTAAGGAGTATGAAGAAGTATTATGTAAGCAAGGCTTTGCAGATGAAACTGATTATCAGAAGGCAGTCAGAAGCGAAGAGCAACGTGAGGCACTGGAACAGACCTGCAAGGATTATGAGAATCGCAGGGTGATGAATCAGACGGCGATTACGCATTATGAGCAGCAGGCGGCAGATAAGACGCCTGTTGAGATAGAACGCTTAGAGGAACAGCTGCAGAATAAAAAGCTTGTAAAGACTGAGAAAGACTCCGAAGTGGTAAAGCTGCATGGAGACAATCAGCGTAATCAGGAGGCATATGATAAGTTAAAGAAACTGTTTGAGAAACGAAAAGAGCTAAGGCAGCAGTATGATTTGTATTCCAATCTTGATAAAACGGCGAACGGTAATCTGTCAGGTACAGCGAAGCTAGATTTCCAGACCTTTATACAGCGTAAGTACTTTGAGAGAATTATTCATGAGGCAAATAAGCGTCTGGTGAAGATGACCTCTAATCAGTTTATTTTGCAGTGTAGAGAGCTGCAGAATCTGGGAAGTCAGGGAGCAGTAGGACTGGACCTGGATGTATATAGTTTGGTAAATGATAAGACACGTGATGTAAAGACTTTATCAGGTGGCGAGTCCTTTATGGCAGCGCTTAGTATGGCGCTGGGAATGGCAGATGTCATTCAAAATGCAGCAGGGAAGGTACATCTGGATACCATGTTTGTAGATGAAGGCTTTGGTTCGTTGGATGATGAATCAAGAGCAGAGGCAATTCGCATTCTGCATGAACTGGCTGGCAGTAAGCGTTTGGTGGGGATTATTTCACATGTTACAGAACTGAAGGAGCAGATTGAACGTAAGCTGGTTGTTAAAAAAGATGAAAAGGGCAGTAAAATCCAATGGAACTACTAAAATAAAGTGACAATTTTACGAATTGATGATAAAATATATACACAATGGGAAGTTTGCCTTAATTACGTATATAAGAAACCAAACTGATATGGAAAGAGAGGCATGAAAATGAAAAAGCGGCATAGAATGAACTGTATTTTGATGATATGCTTTTCCATTTTGTTGGCGGGTTGCGGAACGGGCAATCAAAATGAGGGGTCGGATGTAAGGTCAAATATTGATTATAGCTTCGCAGATGAGGAGCAGCTTCAATATCCGACTCTTGTGCGTGCGAAGGATGCACCAATAGATGTAGTATATGGACAGGATAGCCAGATAGAGGATGCAGCCTATCAATATTACTATATTTATGAGACTGCGGATTGTGTTGTTGGAAGCGTTGCGATTGATTTTGAGGCATCGAGTGTGAAGGACTATGGAATGCCTGGGGACATTACTGTTATTAAGGATGGCTCATATTATTATCTGAATATATGGACAGGCCCAGGTGAGAATCGCAATTACATTTACCATTCAGAGGATAAGAGTTTACAGCAGTTGGCATATGGTGATATAGAGCTTACAGATGAATATCTGTATATTCAGGGAATTGTGCTGACTGTGGATGGTGGTGCGCCCCTTCATATTTATACAAAGGATGGCGAGCACGTTTGTAAGGTAACGGACAATAGCACGGAATATAAGATTCTGGGAAATTACTTGTATTATATTGAAAATGAGATGGTTGAAGATGAGAGCGGCAGTTATAAGCTGCATTCGTTTGTGAGAAAAACTAATTTAAATGGGGAAAATGACCAACAGGTTTGTGAAGTGACAGCAGATACATTGCCTGTAATTCACGAAGGATATGTAACTTATGAGGATAATGGCAGTATATATTCAATGGAATTGAGCGAGCCATAATCAATAGAAGTGTGTAAGAGGAGGTATTTTATGAAGAGCGGACGTGGGCTGAAAAGGTGCGTAGCAGCTTTGAAAAGGTGCATAGCAGCTTTTTGTGTACTTGCAATGGCGGGAGCGATGCTTTGGACAGCAGGAACTGCGGAAATTATTGCAGCAGAATCTCTTGAAACAGGAGAAGGTGTACAGTATATTGTAGAGACGCCTTATGACAAGGGGATTTTCGTGGAAAATGGAATAGAATTCCATTATGTAGCAGGTGATACCTGGCAGGGGTTAATGATGGTTATTCCTGACCCGTCCCGCGTCTTTGTAGGAACTCCTCGTGATACCTATGACGGTCAGGCGGGGGCGAATGCCACAGCAATTGCAACCCGTTACGGTGCGTTGGCGGCAGTAAATGGTGCATTCTTTGTTGATGAAAATTATGTTGGAAATGGTGGAACACCGATTGGAGTAGTATTTTCAGAAGGCGTTATGAAATATGGTGATACCACATCTGTTTGGAATGTTATGGGCTTTGATGCAAATAATACCTTTGTGTGTGAGGCGATGACGGGAGAGCAGGCATTGGCGCGAGGTATTAGGGATGCAGTGCATTGTAAGCCGATATTGGTGCAGAATGGACAGGTTACCAGCTTAAATGGAGCAAGTAAGACTTTGATGGATGCCAGAACTGCAGTTGGTGCAAGGGCAGATGGGTGTGTTCTGATATTACAGGTGGATGGCAGAATGGCGCACAGTATTGGTGCAACCACCAAGGATATTGCTGAGTGTATGGTAGCATTTGGTGCAGTAAGTGCAGGCAATCTGGATGGTGGCGGCTCTGTAAGTAATTATTACAATGGCGGAAAGCTTCCAGGAATTGCTTCATCCTATGGAAAAAGAAGAGGACCAAATGCATTTTGTGTTCGCTATGAAGTAAAGGGGGATGTGACAGATGAAGAAATTTCAACTGAAGAAGCTGATTCGTAATATTGCATTATTGTTAGTGTTGTGTGTAGTTGTGCTTTCTAACACTGGTTCGTCCATTGCAAGTGCAGGAACAATTTGCATGATTAAGATTCCACTAAATGCACATTTATCAGTAAAAGGAGTCATGCAAAACGACAGTAAGATTGTAAAGACAGAGGCCATTTCAGGTAGAATTCATGAGATTGCAATGGCTGTAACAGGGAATACATATGGTTATAAGCAATATATGATATCAAATCTTTCGAGTCCTGATGAAGTGGTGGTTTATGATGCCAATATGATGCCAATTTATCCAACCTACGCCAATGAAGGAATTATTGATTATACAGGTGCGGCGCCTGACTATGTGCAGACAGTCTATAATCGGGTGCTAGAGGCTGCGATTGCTTATGACAACAGGACATCAGGTGTTGGAAGTAATACTGCGCTGGCAAAATATTTCCTGAAAAACTCAGATGCTTATACAAAGGCAGTGAATTCAGATTCGGGACGAAAATGGGGACAACCTGTAAAGTCTGCAGCAATTGAAAGCGTAGTTGTATCTGAGATTTATCCTTATTCAGCAACTGCTTTTACGGCAAAGGCAACCGTGAAACACTATGAGATGAACGGATATGTAGAGAATTATGATATCTATATGCTGTTTGAACACACAGGTACGGACTTTTATGTTACATATTTTACATATATGCCATAGAAAAATGCGTGCGGGAAGCATGCATTTTTTTCGTTTCATTTCATATATTTTCATAAAGGAATATGTGGGAGTTATGTATGAAATATATATGTGATACGTTCAGGTACTTTGCGCAAAAGGAGAATCACTGGAAGGTGGCAGCATTGCTTATTGCAGTTGTGGTGCTTGCAGGTCTGATAGGAGCAAATAAAGTAGTGGCAGTAAGCCAGACTGTGGGAAATCGGGAGCTGCCGATATATTGCGTACAGACGGATGAGAAGAAGATAGCGTTGACCTTTGATGCGGCTTGGGGAAACGAGGACACGATGGAAATCATGGACATCTTAGAGAAGCACGGGGTAAAGGTTACCTTCTTCATGACGGGCGAATGGGTGGAGAACTTTCCTGAGGATGTGAAAACGATATTAAGCTATGGGCATGATTTAGGAAACCATAGCGAAAATCATAAGAATATGAGTCAGTTATCTAAGTCAGAGATTCGCGATGAGATTATGAAGGTACACGAGAAGGTAAAGGAAATTACGGGTTATGAAATGTTTCTATTTCGTCCGCCATATGGAGACTACGACAATGATGTAATTAATGTGGTGAGAGAGTGCGGATATTATCCGATTCAGTGGGATGTTGACAGCTTGGACTGGAAGGACTATGGCGTAGATTCCATTATCAGCACTGTATGTCAGCATAAGGCTTTAGGAAATGGAAGTATAATTTTATGCCACAATGGAGCGACTTACACCGCGCAGGCTCTCGATACCATGATTACCAACCTAAAGGAGCAGGGCTATACCTTTGTGCCATTGTCTGAGTTGATTTATAAGGATGGGTATCATCTGGATGTGACGGGAAGACAGATACCTGATGGGGAGTAATAAAAGGTTTACATAATCCCTATAGCAATCCCCCTTGACATCCAGTATAATATTGTCATTGAGAGATGTTAGGGGGAGAGCATATGTATCAGTTTCCAAAGGATTTGTATGCGGATATTCGGATAGAGGAAAGCTACGGTCTTGGGGTTGGAATGAGAAATGGGGAATTAGAAGGCGACAGGATGACAACTGATGTTGGAGCGAGGATACGGGTATTTGATGGAAAGCTATGGTATACCAGTGTGACCAATAACCTAGGAGAGATTCAGCAGGAACTGGATAATCTGGCATCATTAGCAACGCCGAATCCTGATATTATAAATCATCCAATTGTGAAAAACTATGAGGTGCATCAGGACAATGTAATCAGATTTGAAGATGAGGCGGATGTACGAAAGATAAGCCGTGCGGAGTGCATGAATATGCTGGAGCATTATATGGAGGCTTGCATAGATGATTCTATATCCGAGATTCAGCAGTGGTATATTATTGTTGCCTGCAATCATACCAAGACGTATTTTTATTCCAGTAAGGGGGCAGAGATTGTACAGGACAAGCAGAACTGTTGGTTAACTGTTGGATACTCAATTACAGTAGACGGTGTAACCATAGGTGGGGGAAAGTCTTTTTGTAAGTTTTCGTTTGCTGAGCTTTGGGGACATGAGGAGGAGATATTAAGCAAGAGAGTGCGAGATCTTGATTATGCCCATAATGCAGTAAATGTAGAACCAGGGGAGTATACTTGTGTATTTTCTCCATTCGCTACGGCGATGTTTGCTCATGAGAGCTTTGGTCATAAGAGTGAAGCTGATTATATGCTGAATGATAAGACCTTGCAGGATGAATGGGTAATAGGGAAGAAGGTAGGAAGTGAACTGGTTTCAATTTGCGATAGAGGTGACTGGCTGAATCATGGATATACACCTTATGATGATGACTTCCGTCATTTACCATGGTCAGCAATATGTTTGATATGTTTGGCAAGGATTTTATCGGTGTGGGCGCAGACAACCCTATTTATAATGATAAGCAAATGTTATTTCGTGTAAGAAAGAGTGAAATATAATGAAGCATAAAATGATTACATCAATCATCAGAATACTAATGACAGCAACAGGCATCCTCTGTTTTATCTGGTTTGCGATTCCGTTAAGTCTGTCAGTGAATTTAAACATTGGTAATGCCACAGGACTGGCGGTCAGTAGTTTATTGATACTATTGGGGATATTTCTCCCATTTATAAAAAGACTTGTGCATAAGTGGAAAGCACATCCTATAAAAAGATGGCTTTATCGAGTACCGATAGCAGCTGTATGTATCATTACAGTGTTGGTTGTGGTGGAATCGGGACTGATGATTGTAGCAGCCAATAAGGCGCCGTCTGAGAACGTGACTGTGGTAGTATTAGGCTGTCGCGTGTATGGGGAAAGACCGAGTTTGTCAATGGTAGAGCGTTTGGAGGCGGCATATGAATTTCTAGCCAAGAATGAGCAGGCAAATTGTGTGCTGTCAGGCGGTATGGGAACAGGAGAAAATATATCTGAAGCGGAGTGTATGTACCGCTATTTGGTGGAGAAGGGTATAGATGCATCACGTTTATACAAAGAGGAGCAGTCTACTACCACTCGAGAGAATCTTCTTTTTGCAAAAGAGATTATAGCAGAAAATGGTTTAGAGCCTGAGATTGCGATTGCAACCAGTGATTATCATGTGTATCGTGCAGGCAGGATAGCAGAGTCTTTGGATATGGAATATTCGGCAATTCCAGGGCAGACTGCAATATGGCTGTTCCCGACCTATTATGTAAGAGAGCTGTATGGAATACTGTATGAGTGGGTATTTTAGGCAATGCCAATGATAGCTTTACGGGATATTCTGTGTTAGAATTAGCTTCGGCATAAATTTAGGAGTATTATCAGAAGGGAAGTCTAAAGTGAAGGAAAAGAGTAGTAACGATAAAAAATATAACCGAATATGTTTTGGAATAGGTTTTATCGGGATATTGTTGTATTATCTGCCTTATTTTATCCTGGGGCAGGATGCAGCGTTTAGAATTTCAGATTATTTGGATGATGAGGTAGTTCAGCTTTTGCTGAATGGTAATTATCTGTTTGCATCAACGGGAACAATCGTAGAGGAGTGGCTGTCAGGAGCACCCTTGGCATCTATACAGACGCCATGTTTTTTGTTGATTTTCTTTTTTAAGTTTTTTTCTTTTTATCATGCTATTTTGCTGATAGGGCTGTTTGGTACGGTGTTTGCCTACATTGGAATGTATCTGTTATGCAATAAGCTGCTCAATGGAGAAAGGTGTTATATTTCTTTGATGGCAGCTTTGCTCTATTGTATTTTGCCGTATTATCCAAGCTATGGTTTATCTTCGGTAGGATTACCGCTTGTTGTGTGGGCATGTATGAATTTGTGTGAGGATAAGGCAAAAGAAAAGCATAGATATGTATTGTATTATATTGCCTTAGTATTCTATGCATTATCATCATCCCTAATCTGGGCAGGATATTTTGTGGTTGGCTTTATGATTGTAGCCGCAATTATCCTTATGATAAAGCGGAACAGAGGCGGTGTCCGAATATTAGGCAGTGGTATGGCGATGACAGTTATCTACTGCATCGTATTTCGGGAAACATTGGCGAGTGTACTGCTGGGAACATATATATCACATAGGTCGGATGCGGGAAGAGTGTATGTGGCAGAGGACTTTATGGATAATTTTGTAGAGATGTTCAAATATGGTCAGTACCATGTTCCGAGTCTGCATACTTATATTATGGCATTTGCATTATGTGTTATCATAATGGGCTTGATATTTTATAAAAAGCTTGAGAAAAAGACGCGCAATAAGTTATGGCTTGCAGCGGCAATATGGGGAAGTGCATTGCTGATTGCCGTTTTCCATGCATTCTATAATAGTCAGACGGGATTAGAGCTGCGAGGCTGTCTGGGAGGATTGGAAAGCTTTCAGTTGGATAGAATATATTGGACATATCCTATGTTATGGTATACGGAGCTGGCGGTGTGTACCTATGTTTTTTTCAAAATTGCGGAGGTTATTTTGGATGGAATCCTTGCTTTCAGTCGGAAACTGGGGCAGATTGTGACACCGAATATTAGAGCGAGATTTTTGAAGGCTGCAAGGGCTTCTTTTGTAATAATTGTAACAGTGTTTATGGCGAACTATATTGTGCATCACCAAAACAGTGTGGAATATTACTCGAATATTCAAAGATTAAGCAATCAGGAAACCAATCAGATAACCTATCGTGAATTCTATGACCATGAGCTATTTGAAAAGATAGAGGCATATATTGGACGGGAACAAAGCGATTATCGTGTGGGTTGTATTGGTTTTGTTCCTGCGATTGCATCTGTAAATGGATTTTATACAGTGGATGGATATTCGACCAACTATCCATTAGAATATAAGAAAGAATTTAGAGAGGTTATTGCACAGGAACTTGAAAAAAGTGAAGTGCTTAAGCAGTATTATGATAACTGGGGAAGCAGATGCTATTTGTTTTCTGCGGAATTAGGACTGGATTATGATATTAGAAAGGATGAAGCTGTTGTAATTCAGAATTTGCAGATAAATACGGAACAATTAAGAAACTTGGGGGGTGAGTATATATTTTCGGCAGTTGAGATTATGAATGCTTCTGATTTGCAAATGAATTTATTGGAAGTATTTGAAGGAGAGGCAATCGAAATATTTATATATGAGCTATAAAACTGGGAGTGCTTTAAAAAGGCACTCCCAGTTTCTATTCTGTCGGATATACATATCCATCGTTATCAATTGTAATATTAATTGAAAGCTTTTCTTCGAAATCAAATATCTTTCTGCGGGTTGTATCATCTGCTGCATAGATGGTCTGACAGCCTGTTTGAGTGGCTGGTACGAAGCGAACACCGCTAATTTCCTTGGCAGCAGTGTCGATTTCCAGTTCATAGATGCCTGTATACATGGTCTTGGCATTGAACCAGAAGTTGCCAAGATTATACATAATCGGCTTTCCGTTATAGAACTCCATTCCCTGTAGTACATGGGCATGTGAGCCGACAATGGCATCAGCACCTGCATCAATCATCTGATAAGCAAGGTCTCTCTGATACTGTTCCAGATAGTTAGAGCCTTCAGTACCCCAGTGAATGTTAGCGATAACAATATCTGCATTTTTGGAGGCCTGTTTAATGACATCGAGGAACAGAGTCATATCGTAACAGCGAAGAATACCAGGTGTAGTATCTGTTGCCTGAGGTGTCATTTTGTGCTTTTCAGCCTGACTTGCTGCAACATAGGCTACAATCAAATCTTCATAAACATAGTAATAAGGCTGGATTGCATTTTGCAGATTTTTACCTGCACCAACATATGCTATATTGGCGTTATTTAAAGTATCCAAAGTGTCAATCAGCGAATCAGGACCATAATCATAGGTGTGATTGTTGGCAAGTAAAGTGATATCAGCACCAAGCTCCTGCATAACAGATACACGTAATGGATTCGCGCGGAAGGTCCATGCTTTTCCCTTTAGGGCAGAGCCTCTTTCGCTGTAGGTAAATTCATTATTTGGCATAAAGATGTCAGCATCCTGCATGATTTTAATTAATTCAGGTGAAATACATTCATAGATGTTTCCGTTCTGACTGTCAAGAAATTTGGTAGTAGGCCATCCTTCAGCAAGATTCATGTCGCCTACAAAAGCAAGCTTTAAAGTGGCTGGCTGTGGAAGAATCTGCATAACTCTGTCGGAAAAAGCGGTTTTTGTAGTTGGAACGGGTTCCTCATCAACTGTAATTTGGTCATTTTGGCTGGTATCTTCAGCAGCTTTTACGGTGATGGGAGATACAAGTCCAAGAGAAAGACTGCATACCAAGGTCATTACACATAAAATACGCCATAAGTAAAATGTTTTTTTCATAAAAATTCCCCTCATATAGCTTATTGTTTTCATAAAATTATACTCTTTTATTATAGCAAAATATTAATACAAAAGGAAGAAAAGTTTGAAAATGGTGTGTTCGAGGCGGACCATAAAATGTAGCGTTGGGCATAAGAGCAACAGGTTGCGCAAAAAAAATCGTTTTTTTGTTCAATCTGTATGAAATGTAAATCGGAATAACGTTTTTCTGTCAATTGCGCACAAAAGCTGCCACGTGCTAAACTGATAACATGAACAACCGATTGCGCAAATGTATATTCTTTTTGTACAAATAGGACAAATATCCTATTAAGTGAAGGACTATCTATCGTGCGTATCAAAAAGGGAGGAATTAATATATGAAGAAAAGAGTGAAGGCACGTCTGTTGGCGGTATTAATGTCAGCGGCACTGGTGGTATCTCAGCTTTCAGGTTATGGAGCTTCCGTTGCGAATGCGGCAACAGATGTGACTGTTGATAACGGTAACTTTGAGAGCGGCGAAGCAAACTGGACCATCAACTGGAGTTCGTGGGATAATGGAACATCATGGACTTTAAAGAGTGATGAGTGGATGACAAATAATACATCTCAGTTTCTTAATATTTATAACGGAAACAGTGATGCAAATTATTTTGAGGCATACACAACGGTAAATGATATTAAGGCAGGTACTTATACAGCAAGTGCAAGCTTTGATGGTATGGTTGCAGATACTGAGATTAAGGTTGCAATTGTACAGAATGATGTGGAGAAAGCAGTTAGTGGTACATTAACTACTGCGGACTGGGATAATTGGACATCATTAACGACTGCTGAGGCTGAGCTTGAGGCAGGCAATTGTATAATCAAGATTTCAGGTAATGTACCAGCTTTGTACTGGGCAGATATAGATAATGTGACACTTACCTGTGTAGAAGAGGCTGCCCCTGTAGAGTCAGGCGAGGCAGAGTCTTCAAGCGAGGTTGTGGAGTCAAGCGAGGCAATAGAGTCAAGTGAAGCAGAGTCTTCAAGCGAAGCTGATGAGTCAGTTGAGGCCGAGACAGTAGCGATTGCTCTTATAAACGGTGATTTTGAGGCAGATACAGAGGCAACAGGCTGGGAAATCGGCTTTGAGTCATGGGATAATAGTTCAACATGGACGGTAAAGACAGATACATGGGCAAGCAATAATACTACACAGATTTTGAACTTGTATAACGGTAATGCAGATGCTAACGCAGTATCAGTAGCATATACAGTGGCTGGTCTTGAAGCGGGAAACTATTACGCAAGTATTGATGTAGAAGGTATGGCAAGCGCAAGCGGACTTTACCTTGCTATCGTGGATGCAGAAGGTAATGAGCTTACTAAGACAGCAGAGATTACGACAGAAGGCTGGGATGTATGGTCTACTGTTACAACAGATACAGTTGCGGTAACAGGAGATACAGTTACTTTAGCAGTAATAGGCGAACTTCCTACATTATACTGGGGAGACATCGATAACCTTAAGCTTTACAAGGTACCTGGCGATGTAGCTACAGATGAAGAGCCATCAACAGAGGAGTCATCAGAAGTAGAGTCATCAGAGGAAGAGCCATCTACAGAGGAGCCTTCAACAGAAGAATCATCAACAGAGGAGTCATCAGAAGTAGAGTCATCAACAGAAGAGTCTACACTCCCAGAGTATAGTGTAGAGGATTTTGTAGAGGTTTCTTTAACAAATGGTGGATTTGAGTCGGATACAGAAGCTACAGGATGGGAAGTTTCATTAGCTTCTTATGATTCAGAGTCAACATGGATTGTGCAGACAGATACATGGGCAAGCAATAATACAACTCAGGTATTGCATATTTATAACGGATTAGCAGATGTAAATGCATTTTCAGCTACATATGAAGTAACTGGTGTTGAACCTGGTGTATATTATGCAAGTGTTGAAGCAGCAGGTATGGAAGCAGCAAGTGGACTTACACTTTCTATCGTAGATGGAAATGGTACAGAGCTTACAAAGACAGCAGATATCGCAACTACAGGCTGGGATAGCTGGACAACAGCTGCTACAGAGTATGTAGAGGTAACAACAGATAGCTTAACATTAGTAGTATCTGGAAATCTTCCAACATTGTATTGGGGAGACCTTGATAACCTTAAGCTTTATGTAGTAGGCGAGGAAGATGAGCCTGTTGAGGATGAGTCAGAGGTAGTTGTTCCAGAGGCTGATATCTATGTAGAGAAGATTGATAATCTTAGTGATGATTTTATCAAGGGTGTTGACGCATCTTCACTTCTTGCAAATGAGAAGAGTGGAGCTGTATATTATGACAAGGATGGTAACGTAGCTGATGCATTTGAAGTAATGGCAGATGCAGGCGTTAACTACGCAAGAATTCGAGTATGGAATGACCCATACGATTCAGAGGGAAATGGTTACGGCGGCGGTAACAATGATGTTGCAGCAGCAATTGAGATGGGTAAGCGTGCAACTGAGGCAGGAATGAAGGTATTAATCGATTTCCATTACTCAGATTTCTGGGCAGACCCAGGTAAGCAGGATGCTCCAAAGGCATGGGCTGATATGTCTCTTGATGAGAAGGCAGATGCAATTTATGATTTTACATATGACAGCTTAACACAGATTATTGAGGCTGGCGTAGATGTAGGTATGGTACAGGTTGGTAATGAGACAACTAATGGTTTCTGTGGAGAGTCTTCATGGGCTAACAGATGTACTTTATTTAACGCAGGAAGCGCAGCTATCCGTGCAGTGGATGAAGATATTTTAATTGCGATTCATTTTACAAATCCTGAGCGTTCAGGTAACTATGCAAATTTTGCAAAGCAGTTAAATACATATAATGTTGATTATGACGTATTCGCTTCTTCTTACTATGTATTCTGGCATGGTACAATGGAGAACTTAACAAGTGTACTTAAGAATGTTGCTGATACATATGGTAAGAAGGTAATGGTAGCAGAAACTTCTTATGCTTATACCTTGGAAGAGGGCGACGGACACGGTAATACCATTGATTTAGAGTCAGAATTAGTGGATGGTTATCCTGCAACAGTACAGGGACAGGCAAATCTTGTTCGTGATGTTATGGCAGCAGTTGCAAATATTGGTGAGGCAGGACTTGGTGTATTCTATTGGGAGCCAGCATGGATTCCTGTTCAGGTATATGATGCAGACGCTGAGAATGCAGCAGAGGTATTAGAAGAGAATAAGGCTCTTTGGGAGAAATATGGTTCAGGATGGGCAAGCAGCTATGCGGCAGAGTATGATCCTGATGACGCAGGACTTTGGTATGGTGATAGTGCATGGGATAATCAGGCGATGTTTGATTTCTATGGTCATCCACTTTCATCCTTAGATGTATTCAACTATGTTGAAACAGGTACAAAGGCACCAATTACAGTAGAAAGCGTAGGTTCTGCAACAGCAACCGCTTATGAAGGCGAAACAGTTTCATTACCTGAGACAGTTTCAGCATCTTTAACAGATGGAACAGTATTAACACCAAGTGTAACTTGGGATGCAGAGCAAGTTGCAGCATTAACAGGTGCAGCATGCGGTACTTATACAATTAACGGAACAGTAACAGTATTAGAGAATACATATGATACAACATGTACAGTAACAATCGAGCCTACAAACTATGTAGTTAACTACAGCTTCGAGGATGAAGACAGAAGTATGTGGAATGTAGTTACAACAGAGGGCTATACAGCATGTACAAAGTATCAGAATAAGGCAGACGATGCTTTAACAGGTAATATCGCACTTCATTTCTGGTGTGCAACAGAGGTAGACTTTACAGTAACACAGGAGATTGCAGGACTTGCAAGCGGTGTATATAGCTTTAGTGCAGGTATTCAGGGTGGAGATGCAGCAACTCAGGATATGTATATCTTTGCTACGAATGCAGATACAGAGTATAAGGCTGATATGTCAGTTTCAAGCTGGGCAGTTTGGGATACACCTGTAATCGAGAATATCGTAATCAATGAAGGAGACGTACTTGTAATCGGAGCACATGTTGGCGCAAGCGCAGGTGCATGGGGAACATTAGACGACTTTACATTGAATAGAGTAGGCGACTTACCTGAGGAACCTGATACAGAGGAGTCTTCAAGTGAGGAAGAGTCATCAGAGGTTGAATCATCAGAAGTTGAGAGTTCAACAGAGGAAGAGTCATCAGAGGTAGAAAGCTCAACAGAGGAAGAGTCATCAGAGGTTGAGAGTTCAACAGAGGAAGAGTCATCAGAGGTTGAGAGTTCAACAGAGGAAGAGTCATCAGAAGTAGAAAGCTCAACAGAGGAAGAATCATCAGAAGTAGAAAGCTCAACAGAGGAAGAGTCGTCAGAAGTTGAGAGTTCAACAGAGGAAGAGTCAAGTGAGGTTGAGTCTTCAACAGCTTCTAAGCCAAGTAGCAAGCCAGTAACTACATCACCTTCTCCTACAGTAACATCAACTCCTAATGTAGTTGTAATTGAGGATGATAAGACACCACTTGCATCGACAGTGACAGAGGCATTTGGAGCAGTTGAGGTTGTATTAGCACAGACCGATGCAATGCTTAAGGTATCTGTATTACAGAAGTATTTTGGAACAGGTATGCTTGTAAATGCACATCTTGGTAATGGTTTAGGATTTAGTATGAATGCAAATGATATCGCTACAGATGTTAACCTCGGTGCAACATTTGAAACAGTAGAGAACTTTGCAGAAGGCTTCCATACAGTAAAGATTGAGCCTGTAGCAGCAGCTAAGCTCTCAATGTCTATCGGTGTTCATACTCATGTTGGTACAGAATATGCAGGTAAGACAGCATATATCTTTGCATGGAATGCTTTAACTGGAGCATACGAGACAAAGACAGTTACAACAGTTAACGAAATCGGTAATGTAGGATTCTTCACAGAGGAATTAACAAACGTAATGATTTTAGTAGAAAAATAAAATAACATCTGAATCACGCAACAGATGAGAACAGGGCTATCCGATATGGGTAGCCTTGTTTTTGTCTGTTGCAATGACAGAAGCTATGTATAGAAACATATTGTCTTAATATGTGAGAGCTGATTTATGCCTTGAAGTAGTGTATGATTGTTTTTTCAATTATATCTGGATTTAGCGGATTTTCGGCTGTTTCATAGGTTGTTATTAGCTGGAGCGTGGGAATAATACCATGAGAAGCATAGAGCTGCTGCTTTGAGAATGCATTTTGAGAATATTTTGGTTCATCCATTAATCCAAAGTGTTCCCAGTAATAAGTTTCGCCAGTGCTTGGATGACGAATTGTAAAGTCAGGATATAGGGTAATATTTCCAAGTGTGAGTGCGCATTCATATCGAAATGGAATCTGATGGACAGACAGAAACATATGAATCATAGCTTCTGATTTAGAACGTACATAGGTATTGTTTTCGGTTTTTATAATTAGTTGTTCAGGGTATTGATGGTTCTTTTCATATGAAGAGTTCATCCATTCAGATAAGCTTTGGTCTTGAGGCGTAAAGTGAGGTGTTAGTAGTTCTTGATAGTTTGTATCAGATAGGAGATGTTCGACCTTGCTAGTGGTGTTGGAATGGTGTCTAAGATAAAAGTCCAGAGCGGTTCTTTCTTTTTCTAAATCCTGTAATTTACATATCAGGTATTCTTTGTAAGCAAGCTGCTCTGCTAAAGTACGTTCTTTCTTGGATAAATATTTGATATTATGTCCATCAGTTGTGTGCCATTGGATATAAGGACCATTATTGTTACAAAGTAGCCTTTCCTTTGGAAATGTTTTTAATTGCAAATTGATTTTATTGATTTCAGATATGATTTTTTCGTATTTGATTGTAATTTGTTTGTGAATCATAGGGTTATACTCCTTTATTTATTATAGATAGTGAAGTTTGGCTGGAAAATCAACCGAGAAATAGAAGATTTGAAATCTGACATAAAAATGATAATAGGATTTTAAGAGATAGTCAAGCCAAATGTAAAAAATAAGAGCGAGAATATTTTTGAGATTTCTATGAAAAATTTTGTTTGTGAATATCGAAAAAAATATTCTTGTATTTCACAAAAAATGATTTGGAAAATGAGAAAATAGAGTAAAATTTAACGAATTGTGAATATAGAATAAAAATGGCTTGTACTTCACATAAAACTGTTGATATTTGTGATGCAAGAAGATATTTTTTTGTATATTCACAAATGAACGATTATAGAAGCCCGATATAGCAAAAAGATAGTCAAATTTGTGAAGTTAGAAATGAAAAAAACACATATTCACAATAGGGAAATAGAAAGGTTAAGGAGAATGCCTAAAGCGTTCCCGAATGAAAATCCCTGAAAGTCAAAATTGATATGTGAGACTGTTGAAAACTAGCAATATGCAAAATAAATGATGGCATACTTGCATAAAGTATGTCATGATAAGAGAGGACTTAACATCGTATGGGAGATGGTGAATATGAAAAAAAGAAATAAGATGATTGTAAATAGATATACCGTACTTATCGCGCTTATGCTGTGCGTATGTACGGGTTGTGGAAAACAGGAAGAACTTCAGCAGGAGCAGATAGAGATACAGGACGCAGGGGAGATTGGAATCGGGCAAGAGGGACATCTGGCAAGTACACAGATAACAGAAGAAGAGTGGATAGCGCATTTGGCATCACAGAATATTAGTCCTATAACAGTGAAGATAAATGAATATGACACACTTAATGTAGCAACCTATGTGACAAAGATTGCTGACACCTATTATATAGCTGATTGTTATCATAATCAGATTATCTATCATACAAACCTGCATGCGCCGTTGCAGGAATGGAGTGTACTAACAGATAATGTACACTATGCGCACACGATATCAGGTGATGGTAGAATGTTTATTATTGATGATACAGAGAATAATCGAGTAGTAACCTTTGCGAAGACAGCGCAGGGATATTATGAAACGGGAGTACTTGAGAATATCGGTATGAAGCCGCATTTTACCTATTATGATGAGGAACGCGACTGGTTCATGGTATGGAGTTCTATCACAGGTGAAATGTATTATCTTAATTATGATGAGACAGGCATAGGATTAAAGGTGGACCATATCAGCAAAATTGATGAGTTGTTTGGAGTTTATGTACGTTCCTTCTCAGTAATAGGAGATAGTATTTACTTTGTATCGGGTCATAATAATCAGAAGATTATCAAGGTAAATGCCGATGCGCTTGCAGAGGGGAAGGTTGAGGTAGAGGAAAGCTACGCTGTAACAGCCGAGATAGCAGGAATGGTGCAGTTAGTTAAGATAGAGGACTATTATTATATCTCAATATCGACGGATGCCGAGGAGAATCAGGATTATGCGACATGGATTAGGACAAAGGATTTGAGTACTTTGGCAGCAGGAGAATATGAAGATGTCTACGATAAGCTAGGCGTTGCAAAGGGAACACCATATTATATTACAGAAATAGAAGGACGTTATTATATGGCGCACCATAGAACTGCTGAAAATCTGCTTGTATTTGATGTTGTGGATAATGAGATATGTAATGTTGAAATAATATATTAAAATGTAGTGTACAGAGATTTCGAGAATATGTAGCGCCATAAGCAATTTATTTCTTATGTGTGCATAAATTGTTGCTGGAACGAGGTACGAGTGAAAGTAACATTAAAAAATTTGTGTAGATTGCATAAGTGAAAAAATTTTGCTATGATATTGAATGTATAGGTAGTTTACCGTAATAAAGGAGTAAAAAAATGAGTTGGGAAAATAATGTACGAAGAGTTGTTCCCTATGTAGCAGGAGAACAGCCAAAGAACAGTCAGGTAATAAAGCTGAATACAAATGAGTGTCCATATCCGCCAGCGCCAGGAGTAGCAGATGTGTTACATCAGTTTAATGAGGATGTTCTTAGAAAGTATCCAGACCCTGATGTAGCAGCGTTACGTGAGGTGCTTGCGAAGCGTTATCATGTAAAGCCTGAGCAGGTGTTTGTAGGAGTAGGTTCGGATGATGTATTAGCGATGGCGTTTCTGACTTTCTTTAATTCGGATAAGCCAATATTATTCCCTGATATTACATATTCATTTTATGATGTATGGGCAGATTTATATAGAATTCCATATGAGATGCAGCCACTGGATGAGAGTTTCCACATTGTTAAGGAAGATTATTTCAAGGAGAATGGTGGTATTGTGATTGCGAATCCAAATGCACCAACAGGTATTGAGGCACCACTTTCCATGATTGAGGAGATTATTGCTGCGAATCAGGATGTAGTAGTAATTGTAGATGAGGCATATGTGGACTTTGGCGGTACAAGTGCAGTTTCTTTATTAGATAAGTATGAGAATCTTTTAGTAGTGCAGACCTTCTCAAAGTCACGTTCTATGGCAGGTATGAGAATTGGTTTTGCAATTGGTAATGAGAAGCTGATTGGATATTTAAATGATGCAAAGTTCTCGTTCAATTCTTATACGATGAATGCAACCTCTATCGTAGCAGGTGTGGCTTCTGTAGAGGATGAGGCATATTTCCAGGAGATTACAGGAAAGGTTGTTGCCACAAGAGAGAGATTCCGCAAGGAGCTTGAGGCACTTGATTTTGAGTCTTTGGATTCGAAGACAAACTTCCTCTTTGCAAAGCATAAGAGCAAGTCAGGTCAGGAGATTTTTGATGCGTTAAGAGCGAATAATATCTATGTAAGACACTGGAATAAGCCAAGAATTGGTGAATATCTTCGTATTTCCATCGGAACGGATGAAGAGATGGACAAGGTAATCGCATTTTTGAAAGAGTACTTAGAGAAATAAATGCATCGTAGAAGGTATGGTGATTAGATGGAAGCATATACAGATTTTGCAAGTGTGTATGACAAATTCATGGATGAGACACCCTATGAGCAGTGGTGCGAGAATATTTTAACAGTATTGCATGAGCATGGTATACAGGATGGGCTGGTGCTGGAGCTTGGATGTGGTACGGGAAGCATGACAGAGCTTCTGGCAAAGCGCGGCTACGATATGATAGGTGTGGATTATTCGGCAGAGATGCTTAATATTGCCATGACAAAGCGTGAAGAGTCGGGACAGGATATTCTTTATCTGAATCAGGATATGAGAGAATTTGAATTATATGGAACTGTTCGCGCAGTAGTCAGTGTATGCGATAGTGTGAACTACCTGTTAGAGGAAGAGGATATTATAGAGTGCTTTCGATTGGTGAATAATTATCTCGACCCAAAGGGAATCTTTCTGTTTGACTTTAATACTGTATACAAGTATGAGGAAGTTATAGGAGATGCTACGATTGCGGAGAATCGTGAGGAGTGCAGTTTTATCTGGGAGAACTTCTATCACGAGGAGGAGCATATTAACGAATATGACCTTACTATTTTTGTGCGGGAGGACGAGAAGGAACAGGATAGATTCCGAAGATTTCAGGAGACGCATTATCAGAGAGGCTATACACTGGATGAGATGAAGACTTGTCTTGCGGCAGCAGGATTAGAGTTCATAAGAGCAATTGATGTAGATACATTAGAGGATGTTACTGATACCAGTGAAAGAATATATTGTATCGCGCGCGAGTGTGGTAAATAAATAGAGTTTTGATAGGATTGTGTCGTAAGCAGGTAGGCATAGGTTTATGACATATGGAGGAAATAATGAGCAACGATTATATAGTAAGAGCAACAGCAGCAAATGCGCAGATTCGTGCATTTGCAACAACTACCAGAGAAACGGTAGAGGCGGCAAGAGCAGCGCATGATACCAGTCCTGTAGTAACCGCTGCATTAGGAAGACTGCTGACAGCAGGTGCTATGATGGGAAGCATGCTTAAGGGTGAAAAGGATATATTAACCCTGCAGATGCGCGGTAGCGGACCAATGAAGGGACTTACAGTAACTGCAGACTCTCAGGCAAATGTAAAAGGCTATGCTATGGAGCCACAGGTAATGCTTCCACCAAATGCACAGGGTAAGCTGGATGTAGGTGGTGCCATTGGTCTTGGTGTATTAAGTGTTATCAAGGATATGGGCTTAAAGGACCCGTATGTAGGTCAGGTGGCGCTTCAGACTGGTGAAATCGGAGATGATTTGACATATTATTTTGCGACATCAGAGCAGGTGCCATCCTGCGTAGGATTGGGCGTTTTGATGGAGAAGGATAATACCGTTAAGCAGGCAGGTGGATTTATTATTCAGTTGATGCCATTTGCGGAGGAAGAGGTTATTGCAAAGCTGGAGGAGAAGCTTGCACAGGTAAAGAGTGTTACATCTATGCTGGACTCTGGCATGGGACCAGAGGAAATCTTAGAGTTCTTATTAGGCGATATGGGTTTAGAGATTATGGATAAGAAGCCGACAGGCTTCCAGTGTAATTGCAGTAAGGAAAGAATTGAGAAGGCAATTATCAGTATCGGTAAGAAGGAGATTACATCCATGATACAGGATGGTAAGTCGATAGAGGTGAAGTGTCATTTCTGTAATTCAGCATATGAATTTAATGTAGAAGAATTAAAGGATATATTGAAGAAAGCGCGCTAGTTTGTTAGCGCGCTTTTTCCATAGAGCTATGCTCTATTGGGAGCTATGCTCTATTGGGAGCTGTGCTCTATTGAGAACATTGTTCGAGTGTTTCAGCGATGGCTTGGAGCAGTACAAGGGAAGTGTACCGATTTTCTGTGTCATAGCTGATATTTTCGACACTTTGTGCGTCAATGATTTTTGCCTTGAGGTCATCCAAGGTTGGTTCCATCAGAGGATACATGGTAGCAACAGATTCCTCCAGATTCACTAGGGAGATGTCGTTGATATGGTTGGCGTCTACGGTAACCTGTAAGTCGGCTTGAATATTTCCAAGTTGCAGGGATGTAGTATAAACACCAGGAACGTAGGTCGCGCCTTCCGTTTCAGGAGGTGACACTGTATTTTTTTCATTAGGATGGAAGATGGATACCGCAAAAATCAGAATCAATATTCCCAGTACCAGCATAATAATGGAGTATAGGATTTCTTTGGAACGTAGTACAACAATCTTTGTATTTGAACTCATGGGAAACTCCATTCAGTTAGTTTCTGTATATACTATGATAGGAATCAGGGGATTATGCAAGAATCCCCGCCAGATTCTTTGGATTCTTTTTTTCGTCTGGTAATTCTTTTGCATTTTAACTTAACGATATCTACTATTTCTTCTCGATTATCCGTATCTAAGGTACGAAAGTGTGTGAGCAAGTCTAATTCTTCATTTGTTAAAGTGTAATATGAAATCGAGTTATCTGTTTTCTTGGGAGCAGCAGAGGACATATTAGATTGATAATAGGAGAGAGAAGTACACTGTCCTTTATCTCTGACAGAAAGCTCTAGTAAAGATTCTACAGATACTCCATATAATTCTGCTAATTGGAATAGCATATCGGCAGGCGGCGTATTGCGCCCCGTTTCGTAATGGGAGTAAGTCTGTCTGATAATGTTCAAATGGGATGCAACAAACTCTTGCGAAAAGGCGTGTTGTTTGCGTAATAATTTCAAGTAAGCCCCTAAAGTAGTCTGTGTCAAATCAAAAACCTCCTTTTACAATGCAAAAACAGCACAAAAGTGCAAATTATTGCTAAACAAGAATAGCATAGCGAAAATTGCACATAAAAAGGCTATTTGAAATAGCAATGATACACAATCTATGAAAAATAGCATTTCCGAAATTTGTGAAAAATATACAAATAATAGCATTTGTTTGTTCAAGCTATTGAAAATAGCAATTTGTGAGTTTATAATTATTATTAGGTCAAGTTGCGGGAAAATATTACTTGGCTAAGAACGAATTTACAAGGGTACTCACCAACCCAAACACGAACGAGGAGGAATATTCCAATGAAAATGAAGAAAATTTTAGCAGTTGCACTCGTTGCAACAATGACAATGGCATCTTGCTTAACAGCATTTGCTTCAGGCTCGGGTTCAGGAGCTGCAGCAGGTTCATCAACATCGACAACATCATCAAAAACATCTTCAACAGTTACATCTATTGCTTTTGAAGAGGTTAAGGCTGCTGGTACAGTAATGAATGTTGCAGGTGTAGATGTTGCAACTACAATCGAAGGCGCATACGGTGCTGATACAGTTGCAGGTATGGCAGTAATTACACCAATGGAAACTGCTATTGCAGCATTAGGCTTGACAGACGGACAGACACCATATGTGATTGCATATGATACAGATGCAAAGAAGAGTCCTCTTGCATTAGAGGTTGTTAACTTTGTCGCTAATGCTATTGGTGCTGAGGTAGTTACTACTCTTAATATTGAGTTAGGTGCTAAGCAGAACAAGATGTTTAGAACATTAGCAGACGGAAGTATTGAGATGGTAATTGGTATTGCAGATGCAGATGTTACAAAGACATATTCTGTAATCTGTGTACAGCCAGGTGGTGTTATGACATTGTTAGAGGATAAGGATTTAGTTGCTAACACAATTACAATTGATGTACAGGCAGGTCTTGCAGCATACGCAATTATTGCAAAATAAATAGGCAATAGGTGAGTTGCCAAGTGTATAGTGGGCAGTTTAAGGGGCTGCCCACTTATTGAACAAACAGACAAAGAGTAATGAGGGGCTGTAAGGGGATAGCATCATGTTGAGGCAGTTGAGAGAGGAACGAAGGTATACAATTCTATTTCTAATATTGCTGTTCTGCTATGGTATGTATAGCTTGAGTCGAATCTATGGATTCTCTATTTTTCCAGATGAGTTTGGTTATTGGAGCTATGCTGCAAAGGTGGCAGGATATGATTGGTCTGATATTGTGTCAATGGGTTCATATTACTCATATGGATACAGTCTTATTTTAATCCCGATTTTTATGTTGATTGAGGACGCTGTGACTGCATATAGGATTGCGGTTATGGTGAATTTTGCGTTGCTTGCATTTGCATTTCTGGTATTAATCAAGTTATCAGAAAAGCTGCTGGGGGAAAATGTGGAGCCGACAAAGCTGGTGATATTTGCTGCGATAGCGGTATTTTATCCAAGCTGGCTATTCTATGCGCAGATGACACTGACAGAGATTGTACTGATGGCAATGTATGTATTTATCTGTGCATTATTGTATGATTACGTGGAAAATAAAAGACTGCCAATACTGATATTATTCATATTGGCGCTTGTGTATATATATATGGTGCATATGCGCTCTGTGGCTGTTGTGATAGCTGGAGTGATGGCATTGGGGTATTATTTCTTTTCAGAGAAGGTTAATTGGAAATTGGTATTAGGAGTTCTTGCGGTAGGAGCAGTATTGCTGTTGGGAGCAGTATTTATAAAGAATGCAGTATCGGGAGTGTTATATGCGGATGCGCAAATGGACTCCTATCAGGTAAATGATTATGGCGGGCAGATAGGAAAGCTGCGGTACATTCTGACATTGGAGGGGCTGAAAGACTTCTGTGTAAGCCTTGGCGGTAAGCTGCTCTATATGAGTATGGCAACCTATGGTACAGCGTACTGGGGAATTGGGCATATCATAGGTTGTTTATGGCGAGACAGAAGGGATAAAGCAGAACGAAGAAGCGCAAGAAGTGTATTGTATATTTTTGCTTTGTTGGCAACGGTGGGGCAGTTGTTGATTACAACAATATTCAATGTAGTGCCAGGAAGAATAGATAGTTTAACATACGGAAGATATCATGAATTCACATTCACGATATTGATGGTCATTGGTCTAGCGGCAATGATAAAGGCAAAAAGACTTTGGTTACCAACATTGGTGATAGCACTGATACAGTTGCCTGTCATACCGATGGTTATGTACGGAATTGAAAAATACCAGCTTATAGACTTCCAAGGATACTTCATGGTGGGAATGAGCTATGCACATGGTATATTTGGATATCAACAAGATACCTATTACTGGATGGCATATGGTGTAGGCGTGGTACTAACGGTATTGGTGGCAGGTGGTGTTGCAATAATGCGCCGAAAACATGCTTTGGAGCCTGTATTAATAGTATTGCTTGTGGTTGAACTTGCACTCGCGATAAGAAGCTGTGCAATCTATTCAGATATATACAATGGAAGAGCCTATCAGGATAAACAATTGATAGCAAAGCTTGAGCAATTAGCATCCGAGGACAGAGATATTATTTATATTGACGATGGTGGAATGCCAATTATTGGTATCCTGCAATTTATGAAGAGAGATGCGGACATCAGGATAATTCCACAGAAAGCAAGTATAGAAGAGTACAGTGTGGAAGAACGGGATGAAAATGATTTATTGATTGTGGATATTGTAAGCGGATTCAGGGAACAGCTGGATGAGAGCTATGACAGAGAGTATAGTGTAGGACATTTTTCGTTATATTATAACGATTGATAACAATAGAAAATAAAGGGGAAAGAATATGAAGAAACGAATTTGTATATGGGCATTGCTATTAAGCCTGTTGATAATGCCAAGGATACAAACAGAGGCTGCTGAAAGTATCGCATTGCTGGAAACGACAGAGTCAGTTGAAATGGTGGATGCAGCAAAGGGAAGTGAGGTTGTAGCGGTTCTGGAAGCAGGAACACCAGTCTTGTACGGCGGTGAAGAGCGTGATGGGTGGACGAAAATTACCTATTTGGATATGGAAGGATATGTATTAACCAGCACTTTGAAATCATATGGAGATACAGAAGCCTTAGATAAAGAGTTTGCTGATGTGCAGGGTAATCATCAGCTCTTGTTTGAAGAAATCATACGTGTTGAAAAAGAAGCGTATCAATCAATAATCTGGGGAATGGTAATCATAGGTTTGGTTGTGGCAATATTTGCGGTAAGTATTGTGTCAGGAGTAAAAAAGGCAAAGGAAGAACAAAAATATAAGCCAATTTATAAGAAGCAAAAGAAGGCTAAGCTAAAAAACAGATGATAAAGGAAACATGACTTATGCGAAAAAGTGTGGGGAGTATATATTGTATCGGAGTATTTACTATTTATAATCTGATGCTGTTTGATAATCGAATTGCAGGATTTGAAATTAAGTCTTTAGTGTTGGTGCTTATGACATTAATAGCGATATTGGCGAAAACATTCTGCGGAGAACCTGTAGTGGGACCACTGAAAAATTGGAATAAAGCAGATTGGATTGCGTATATTGTGGCGGTCATTTCTGTTGTAGGAATCATTATTAAACTTATCACGGATCCTAGAGAGTATGAGTTGTTCGCAGTGATGCTGAGCATAGCGGCTATTTATATCTTAATGAGGCGGGAGAAAGAGTTTGATATAAGATTATTTAGAGCATACAGCCTATCTAATATCATTGTTGCGATTTTGCTACTTATATCATGGTATACGTCTAATGATGTGTCAAAGGTAATCGCCTTGCTACAAAGGGGAAGTATACCAAGCTGGGTATTGTTGGCGCTTATAATCAATGCCATTGGATATTGTGAAGATGATAAATGGAAACTGACGTATGGTTTCGGATTGGTACTGGAAACGATAATTCTATTCATCAATAAGAATTCAATAGCAATCACAATATTCGCTATGGTGGTGTTAACATTTCCAATTGTATTCAAACCGACTAAGAGGTTGATTCGTTCAGCTATGCAGATATTCTTTGCATATGGATTTTTACTGGCGAATATGTCGCTTCTTGCAGGCTATACACCACTGTTGAAGGGAATGGTAACCTACGATTTGGAACTAAGCGTATATATAGAACTGTGCCTTGCATTGGTGGGAGTTATGTTCTTTCACTATTGGGACAAAGAGAAAGCAGATGAGCGTGGAGATGAGGAAGTCTTATCACAGGTGCGGTGTTTTATACAAAAGCTGTTATGCTTCGTAGGTATCGTACTAGCTAGTGGAATGGTAATGCTGGTATGCGGAGGAATATCGGAAGAGTATGCAAAAGTGAAATTGATAATGGAGCAGTATAGGAGTGCTTTCACAAGCCAAAGAGGTGTAGTTCCTATGGTACTGGAATGGGCAGGAGTAATAGGAGTAGGAGCTGTTGTGTTGGTGTATACACTTGTCCTATACAAGCTGAAGACAGATAAGAGAGTGGGGCTTACAAAAGAACAGCAAAGTCTAAGGCTGTTGACGGCGGTGTTTCTGATACAGAGCATCATGCTGACACAAACAATGATAACAATGCCAATGCATGTTATTTTTATCTGTTTATATATGAATCAAATAAGAAACAAGTGATAAAGGGCGTAAGAGAGGGGAAAACATATGAAATTAATTATTCAGATACCATGCTATAACGAAGCAGAAACATTAGAGATTGCATTAAATGACTTGCCTAAGCAGTTAGAGGGTGTGGATGAGATAGAGTATCTCATCATCAATGATGGAAGTAAGGATAATACAGTAGAAGTAGCCAAGAACTGGGGTGTACATCATGTGGTTAACTTTACACAGAATAAGGGACTTGCAAAGGGTTTTATGGCTGGTCTGGATGAGTGTCTTAGACAGGGAGCGGATATCATTGTGAATACGGATGCAGATAACCAGTATTGTGCAGAGGATATCGCAACATTGATTCAGCCAATCTTAGACGGCAAGGCTGACTATGTAGTAGGTGCAAGACCGATTGACGAAACAGAGCATTTCTCCTTTATCAAGAAGAAACTCCAGCACCTTGGAAGCTGGGCGGTAAGAAAGGCTTCAGCAACCAATATTCCTGATGCACCGAGCGGATTCCGCGCGCTGAGCCGAGAAGCAGCCATGAGAATTAATGTAGTAAATGACTATACATACACACTGGAAACTATCGTACAGGCAGGAAGAGAAAAGCTTGCAATCACAAGTGTAGCGATTCGAACCAATGCAGAGCTTAGACCATCCAGACTCTTCAAGAGCATTTGGGGCTATGTTAAGAAATCCATGGTAACGATTCTTAGAGCGTATATGATGTATAAGCCTTTGAAGTTCTTTACTTATCTGATGGCTTTGCCAGGAGTAGTCGGAGCGGCATATATTCTCAGATATTTCTACTATGTATTCATGGGAACTGCTGATGGACATGTACAGTCCTTGATACTGGCGAGTATGTTGATTATTATCGCTTTCCTTACCTTTACCATTGGCTTGGTAGCTGATGTTATCGCAGCGAATCGAAGACTGCTGCAGGATACACAGTATCATGTAAGACGCTCTGAGTATGACGCACTTTACATGCAGCAGAAGATGGAGAAGGAAGCAGTCAGAACCTATCATGTGGTAGAGAGTGTTGGGGAAGAGATGATGGACGAAGAGAAGGTAAGAATGGAAGTGTAAGGGGAGAGCGAGATGAAGGTAACGGCGGTAGTTGTAACTTATAACAGACTGGCATTGTTGAAGGAATGTGTAGCATCTTTGTTGGCGCAGACTTATGAAGATATGGATATTCTGTTGGTGGATAATCATAGTACAGATGGAACAATAGAGTATATACATGAGGTTTTGCAAAAACATGGTAGCAAGGTAAAAGCACTCTTTTTAGAGAAAAATACAGGTGGTGCTGGCGGATTTCATGAAGGTATGAAATCCGCTATGCAAGATAACCCAGATTGGCTATGGTTGATGGATGATGATACGTTACCAGAAGCAGAAGCATGTGCAGAATTATGCAAAGCTGTTAATGTGATTGGTGGGAAGATAGGCTTTTTATCGAGTAATGTGTATGGTATGCAGCATGAGTGCATGAATACTCCTAGAATGAAGGTTTCTCAAAAGGGTGAAAATGGTTATGCGGATTGGAATATTCATTTAGCAGATAGTTTGGTAAAGGTGAATAGTGCAACATTCTGTGCTTGTTTTGTAAGCGCGGATGCTGTTAGAACGGTGGGGTTACCGATTAAAGAATACTTTATATGGGGCGATGATACAGAGTATACTCTCAGATTATCAAGATATTATGGACAAGGCTGGCTGGTAGGAAAAAGCTTAGTTTTACATAAGCGTGCAAATGGACAAAACTTGTCTATTGTAAAGGAAGATAATCCTAATC
This sequence comes from Lachnospiraceae bacterium, assembly GCA_017467805.1. Classification (GTDB taxonomy): domain Bacteria; phylum Bacillota; class Clostridia; order Lachnospirales; family Lachnospiraceae; genus COE1. The sequence continues at coordinate 6,889 of JAFUKJ010000031.1, read as the reverse complement.
GAGTGAATGTGTACTATTACTATGTTAGAAATTACTTAATAAACCTAAGATTATATTATTATGGTTATCTCGGGGCTTTGGCAAAGACAGCTCATTTCTTTTTGATGATGCTCCAAATATTATTGGGTAAGAGCAAGCATAAGGGAAAGAAAATAGCTGTGCTGTTTAAGGGAATGTTTGCTTTTTGGTTTAGGAGATATTGGGTAAGAAGTGTAAGGGAGAGAATGAAGTATATTTATGATTGATTAAATAACAAAAGTATTTTGGAGAACGGGGACATGAGTGACTTAGTGAGTATTATTATACCTGTATATAATGCAGAAAACTATATTCGAGACTGTTTGAATAGTGTAATAAAACAAACATATCGTAATATTGAAATTATCCTGATTGATGATGGAACGCTAGATAATTCAGGAATAATTTGTGAAGAGTATGCAATGAAAGATGAAAGAATACGAGTAATTCATAAAAAGAATGAAGGAGTTTCCACTGCGAGAAATGTTGGAATAGGTCTTGCAAAAGGAAGATACATATTATTTGTTGATGCAGACGACTTTGTGACAGACGAGTATGTAAGAATGCTTTGTGAGAAGATGAAAGATACCGATATTGTACTATGTGGATATGAGAAAATTGGATTAAAGGAAGAAAAGATAGTTTTAAATAAATGTGGATTATTATCAAGAGATGAATTATTTTTTTATATACTTTGTAATAATGTAGTGCATGGTTCTTGTTGTAATAGAATTTTTAGGGCAGATATAATAAAGAAAAATCGACTTTGCTTTGACAAGGATATTGCTGTTGGAGAGGATATGCTGTTTCTTGTGAGCTATTTAAAAAATTGTAATAGCTATTATTACATTGATGAAGCGTTGTATTGTTATAGGAAAAACGAAGAGTCGGTAATGCAGAAAAATTATAGGAAAAATGAGTTTAATGAAAAGTTATATACAGCAATGAAATCTGTAGAAGAAATAAGTAATGTACTTATAGATGAAGAAAATACAGTTAAGAATTATTGCAGTTATAGAGTGGTTAGAAGTTGTATATGGTTGATGTTACAAATGATTATTGGAGAAAAGCAAGATAGAGCTATTTTTAAAATAATTAAGAAAAAGTGCAGTAATAATATTGAAAAATATATTAAAACTCAAAGTGGAAGTAAGTTAGAAAAAGCAGTAGGAATTGCAATTTGTATTTCACCTCATGTTGTATTTTTGATAGGACATTTTGCTATTCGTCATAAGTTGATTACTTTAGACAAGTATTTAGAGTAGAGGAGTTGTTACCATAATGAAGGTTATTGCGTACTATTTGCCACAATTTCATGCATTTCCAGAAAATGATGAATGGTGGGGGAAAGGATTTACAGAATGGACTAATGTAAAGAGTGCAAAGGCAATATATGAAGGACACGAGCAACCGAAAGTGCCTTTAGGTGAAAACTATTATAATTTACTAGATGTAGAAACATTGCGTTGGCAGTGTGATTTGGCAAAGAAATATGGATTATATGGATTTTGTTTTTATCATTATTGGTTTGATGGTAAGTTGCTGATGAATCGTCCAATGGAAATGTTGTTGGAGAATAAAGATATTAAGCATAATTTTTGTATATGTTGGGCAAATGAGGACTGGACACGAGCATGGGCAAAAAAAGAAAAGACAATTTTAATTGGTCAGACTTATGGAGATGAAACTCAGTGGATACAACATTTTGATTACCTGTTGCCTTTTTTTCAAGATGAGCGTTATATAAAAATTGCTAACAAACCACTATTTATTATATATAGACCTGAATTAATAAAACCGTTAAGAGGGATGGTTGAAAAGTGGAATGAATTAGCTAAAGAGAATGGATTTGGAGGAATTATATTAGCGTATCAACAAGTATACTATAATCATTTGGTGGAAGAAACTGGAGACTTATTTGAGTATGGAATAGAATATCAGCCAGGGTTTGTAAGACGACAGCAACAGAAAACCTTGCCTGTGATAAGTCGAAAAATTGCACATGAAGTAATATCAAAGTTTAATTTACCACAAAAAAAATGGTCTACAATTTCTTATGATTATGACGATACGTGGAAAAGGATACTAGGTATAAAACCTAGAGATGATAAGATGATTCCAGGCGCATTTGTAGATTGGGATAATACACCGAGATATAAGGAACATGCAAGCGTGGTGACTGGATATACAAGAGAGAAGTTTCAAAAATATCTGTCATCTCAGATAAAAAGAGCAAAGGAAGTTTATCATAAAGATATGTTATTTTTATTTGCTTGGAATGAATGGGGAGAAGGTGGATATTTGGAACCAGATGAAAAAGAGGGATATGCAAGATTAGAGGCTATTAGAGATTCATTAAGGATAAATGAAAATAAATAAAAAGAAGGAGGTTAGAGGGTGTGGTGAAGAGGAGTATGGAAAGAAAAATTGTATTTGCAACACATATTGGATGTGGTAATCGAGGATGTGAAGCGTTGACAGTATCAATATGGGATATATTGGAACTAGAAAGAAATAATACAGAAATATATTGCAAAGAAATGGAAGATGTTTTTGTTGAAAAGATAGGTAGAATTATCAATTGTGATAAATGGAATGGATATGGAGTATTAAAAAGAAATCTTCTAAAGATATATTACAAGTTGTTTAAAAGTGAAGAACAGTTACAGTTGGTTAGAAATAGCGTAGATAGTGTTGATGATAAATCAATTGTGTTAATGACGGGAGGAGACTTGTATTGCTATGAGAATACAATAAAGACAATGGAGGTAATGAGAGAAGCTATTATAAATCAAGGAGCAAAAATTGCTTTAATTGGATGTTCCATTGAGGAAAAGTATATGACAGACACAATAATAGAAGGAATAAAGAAGTATGATATCATTACAGCAAGAGAAAGTATAACATATAGCAATTTGAAGAAACGAGGAGTGGAGAATTTATATTTGATTCCAGATAGTGCTTTCTCATTGAAACCACAGGAAAGTAATGTAAGGATTCGGGATAATACCATAGGAATAAATATCAGTCCATTTGTAGGACAAGGGAACAAGGAATTGTTTTATAAAAATATATATAACTTAATAGATTATATAATGGAAAATACGACATATAGCATTATGTTTATTCCGCATGTATTATGGAGTGAACAAGATGATCGTAAGGTAATAAAAAAGATTTATAAAAGAATAAAGAAATATAATACTGAAAGGATAGAAATTCTAGAGGTTGAGAATTTGAATTATTGTCAAATCAGAGATGTAATATCAAAATGTAGATTTTTTATTGGAGCTAGAACACATTCGGTTATTTCGGCATATTCGATGATGGTTCCTACGTTAGCTTTGGGATATTCTGTAAAATCGATAGGAATAGGAATCGATGTAGGAATGAGTAAAAAAACAATAATTAATTGTTCCGGTTTACAAAGTGAGACTCAAATTCTAAACAGTTTTAAATATATAGAAGAAAATGAAGAGATAATTAGGGAGCAATTAAGGATGGTTATGCCAGAATATATAAAAAGAACATATAAACTGAAAAATGTTATGAAAAATATATGAAATATTTATGAGGTTAAAAAGAACTATATAAGATGAATGATATTTCTTGGTTGCAAATATCTGTTCATACTTGCGTATTAAAAAAGAAAGTTTAGAGAGAAAACATATGATAGATAGTAAAAAAAGAAATAAGTATCTTTTGATAGCATTTATTGCTTCACTATTGCCACGTCTTGTTTGTTTGCTGCTAGTAAGTCCTACTAGAGTAATTATGGATGAAGTTTGTGGTATCAATGCGGCTGCATATTTTGCGGGGTTAGATTGGAGTAATGTTGTTGTTAAAGGCAGCTACTATGGAATTGGTTTTTTTGGATTGTTTTCATTTATGTTTAAGCTGACAGATAACCCATTTATTATATATTATTTTATATTAAGTGTATTAGCATTGATCCAAGCTTCTACATCAATTATATGTTTTAATATATTAGAAAAGTTCTATAAAGAGAAAAATCATAAATGGACATGTATTGTTTCTATTACTTGTTCATATATGGTGGTTACAAGAGCTAATTCTTTTGAAAATGAAACAATACTGATTTTTTTAACATGGGTAATAATATATACATTATTATGTTTGACGTTAGATTTAGGCAAAATGAAAAAAGCTAAATATACTTTTTTATTATTTGTGCTATTGTCTTATGCATTATTATGTCATACTCGAGCAGTTACATATTGGATTTCTATAGGTGTTGTGATAGTTGCTTTTTATTTGATTTTTAGAAAACATTTGATTTCTTATAAAGTGGCAGTATTTGTGAGCGGAATATTGATACCGTTAGGTAAGTTTTTGATAAAAAATTACCAAAATAGTATTTGGGTTTCGGAAAATATTGCAAATGCATCTATAAGTATTGATATAAAAGTATTTTCTGTAGAGAATATAAAAACGTGGACTAATATTATTTTAGGAGAGATAAATACAATCGGTGTATATACAGGAGGAATTTCGTATGTAGTGATTGTGATTTCGATTTTTATTCTTATAAAAACCATGCGAGAAAGAAAAGAAGAAAATAAGGAAAATGCTATTATTGTCTTATTCTGCATAGTTTGTGTTGCAGTGTCAATTGGCGGTATGGTTGCATCATGGGGAACTGCTGTAGCAAAAGGGATTAATAACGAAATAGTTGAAGATTATTACTACTATAAAGCGTTTACATATATTAGATATTTTGGACCTTATCTAGGACCTTTAATGTTAGTAGGAATACAATTTGTGAAGAAAAATGTAAAATTAATATCTTCTTTTTCGTATATAGCTATGGGGATTACTGGATTGATTCAATTATATTGGATAAAAAATATTATTCCGTATATAGCTAAGAATTCAACTACAGTTCCTGTGTTTATGATATTTACTAATTGGCGAGAAGGAGATGAATATAGTCAAGATATCTATTTGGCAGGAATTTTAGTAACTATATTATGCTTGTTTATTTTTATTATATTTAACAAACTAAAAAATAGATATTTATATGTAATAGGTATTTTATTTGTTTTAATGAGCCAATATATTTATCAGTTTTATGGCATGGATAATGTATGGAGTAATAATAATTATATACAGGTTGATGCAGGATATAAAATTATTAATGAATTGGAAGATAAGATAAATCTGCCAACAGAAATATATGTGAGAGACTATAAAGCAAAGTCACATCATAAGACATATATATTATACCAATTCATGTTAAATCAATATACAATTCAACCGATAATTCCGAAGGAAGTGGATGAAGCTATTTTGTTTGTTAATAGTGCAAGCAATCCAGAATTTGCAGATGACACGAGATTTAAACAAATGAAATTGGATGATAATGAGTATATGTTAGTAATTGGAGAACAGTTAATAGGCGAAATAGAGGAATTGGGTTATGTTTTTAATTAATTGAGGTATGTGAAGTAATGAGGCAGGAAAACAAGCAAACAATAAAAAATATCTTCATAAATATACTATCGTTTTTGGTGCAGTTTTTAAGCAATTTAATACTTACACCTTTAATTGTATCTAAAATTGGAGCAATAGCTTATGGGTATTTGGGAATTGCAAATGATTTTATTATGTATGCGTCAGTACTTGCAACAGTATTTAACTCAGTTGCCGCAAGGTTTATTGCTAATTCTTATTATAAGAAAGATTGGAATACTGCTAATTGTTTTTTTAATAGTTTAATTGTTGCAAATAGTATGATTGCAATTGTAATAACGTTATGTGGTGTTGTAATAGTAAGTGGACTAGAATTTATATTAAATATACCAGAGGAATTACTTTTTGATGTGAAAATTACTTTTGGTTTAGTAATATTGTCATATATAGTGAATCTCGTAACTACAATATTTACTACTTCGGCATTTATTATGAATAGGATGGATATACAAGGTGCAAGGAATATACTAAATTACATAATTAGATTACTTCTCATATTGATATGTTTTAGATTTATATCCGTAAAGATTTATTGGGTTGCTTTTGCAACGTTCTTAGCTAATATTTTTATTGCACTATTTAATGTAAAGTTAACGTCGAGTTTGACGCCTTGTTTGAAACTTGATTTGAAATGTGTAAAGATGCAGTATGTTGTCGAGGTAGGAAAAACGGGAGTGTGGATGACACTGACCAATATTAGTGTAATTTTACTTAATGGGATAGATTTAATGGTCGCTAATAGGTTTTTAGGTGAGTATGATATGGGATTATTATCAGTAGCACGATTACTACCTAATAATGTAACAAGTGCTATTTCAATGTTAGGTCCTGTTTTTACACCTGTGTTTGTTGTATGTTTTGCAGAAAGGGATTTTGTAAAATTAGCAAAAAAAATAATAGAATCTATAAATTATATGGCATTTATTTTTGTTGTACCAATTATAGGGTTTATAGTTTTATCCTGCGATTTTTACTCCTTATGGCAAACATCTTTAAACGATGATGAAATAATAATTGTATCAATTTTATCTAGCGTATCTGTTTTTAAATCTTTATTTGATGCGTTAACTATAAGTTTGGCTCAAATTAGTGTTGTTTCGAATAAAGTAAAACTTCCAGTTCTTATTAGTTTAGCTTGTGGCGTAATAAGTGTTGTTATTGAAGTAATACTTATAGCTTGCACAGATTTAGGGGTATACGCAATTGTATTAGCAACTACTATAGTATTGATTATTAGATATATTCTTTTCAATCCATTATATGCATCCTATTGTATAAAACAACCATTTTATAAATTTTATGTATGTTTATTTAAGTGGATTTTTATAATTCCAATTATTTTTCTAGTGTTTATACAATTAAAGCAGTTAGTTGTTGT
>JAFUKJ010000030.1 GCA_017467805.1 Lachnospiraceae bacterium | reverse complement strand
GGGAATTACGGACAAGCTTGCCTTTATTAGTCCTTGTATTGCCAAGAAGCTTGAAATGACTTCAGAGCGTGGTAAAGGACTCATTTCTTATAACGTCACCTTTGATCATTTAATGAAATATGTAAAAGAACACCATGTTCAGGGACCTTCCTGCAAGGATGAAATAGAGTATGGTCTTGGTTCGGTATACCCGACACCTGGCGGCTTGAAGGAAAATGTATACTGGTTCCTTGGAGAGGATGTTCTGATTCGTCAGATAGAAGGTGAGAGCCATATGTATCACTATCTGGAGAAGAATAAAGAAGCGATTGCCAAGGGTAAGAATCCGTATCTCTTCTATGATGCTTTGAATTGCTCGGCAGGATGCTTGTATGGAACTGGTATTGACCCTATGAAGGGTGAAAGTGATGATGCGTTGACTACGATTGCAGAGATTCGTAAGAATAGTAAGAAGAAGACCATACGAAGCGAATGGTCTAAGAAGCTTACTCCGAGTCAGCGTTTAAAGCAGTTAAATAAGCACTTTGCAAAGCTGGATTTGAATGATTATCTATGTACATATACAGATAGGTCTGCGAAGTGTGGTTATCAAAAGCCTACAGAAGCGCAGTATGATGAGATTTTCAAACAGTTAAATAAGAATACGCAGGTAGAGCGTGCGATTAACTGTTCCTGCTGTGGATATGACACCTGTAGAGAGATGGCTACAGCTATTTTCAATGGCTTTAATCATAAGGAGAATTGTATTTATTACCTGAAGAACGAGGTAGAGCATGAGAAGAATCTTGCAGTGAATCTTGCGCAGGATGTTCAGCTTGAAAAGGATATGATTACTGAGCAGAATGAAAAGGTAAAGCTGATTATTGCTGAAATTAATGAAGCTGTTGAAAGTATCTATCATGCAGTTGATGAGTTGTCGAGGGGAAATAGTAATACGGCGACAGAGTGTCATGATATTTCAGCCCGTGTATCAGAAATTGTTGATTTTTGTAATAATTTAGGTGGTTCTATGCAGGAGATAGATTCGTTGATTAAGGAATTGGCTCAGAATAATGACGCCGTAGTATCTATTGCTTCTCAAACGAATTTACTAGCTTTGAATGCATCTATTGAGGCTGCAAGAGCAGGCGAGGCGGGACGAGGCTTTGCAGTTGTCGCAGATGAAATCAATCATCTTGCAGGAAGCTCTAAAGAAACAGCGAGCATGAGTCAGACATCACAAGGTAAGATTCAGCAGTCTATTGGAGAGATACAGGCTGAAACAGAGAAGCTTGGGGTAGGTGTTGAGGATATCAGTGAGCGTACACAGAATTTGGCAGCAGTAGCACAGGAGATTGCAGCATCTGCAGATGTTATCGTAAGCTCCCTTAATGAGGTTAAGAGAAAGCTGGAAGAGCTTGTGTAAGCGGAAAGATAAAATATGGTTATTTACAAAATCTATAATTGGTGCTAAAGTATTACTATATCAATATTCGAAAAGCGATGATGAAGAGAGTAAGTATATGGTATTCCTACAGAGAACATCCTACTGGCGTGTGTCAGGGCTGCGAGGGATGAGAAGAGAGTATGCTGAACATGGCTTCTGAGCAGCGCACCGAGTCGGTTACGATAAGGCTGCGACAGGGTTCGCCCGTTATAGCGACAGGGTATCATGCGTACCTGCGGAGGCTTTGCTTGTGAGAGCAGAGCGAATTAAGGTGGTAACACGAGTTTTTATCTCGTCCTTATTTTATAAGGACGAGATTTTTTTATGGAGGGCTTTCAATGGGATTAGAATTACAAAAGTACGAATATCTCGAAAATGAATATCTGATTTATGATTGTAACAAGTACCATTATGCATTTGGTACAAGGGAAGCCCGCGTCATGTGCAGCCAGAGTGTGGGACTAATTACGAAGAAGATTCTCGTAGGTCCTATTATGAAGGATGATGAGATGACATTAGAGCTTTATAATCCTGACGGAACATTAGCCCAGCCACAGGTAGAGGATATTAAAGTATTTGCCAAATATTTAGCAGATGCAGGATATCAGACTACGCCACGCTCTAACAGTGGCATGAGCTGTGATGACGGAGTGCACAAGGTATGTAGAATGGCATTTTGCGACGGATTTATAGAGAAATATAACATTAAGGAATTGAAGGATTGCTGTTAAAAGGATTCTTTATATAAATTCACTCCCGCAGCAGAATAATTAATTTCTTGCGGGTAATCACTAATAGAAAGGTTGAGGAGATAATTATGCAGAACAAAGGTAAATTTTACATGACAACAGCGATTGCCTATACATCAGGCAAGCCGCATATTGGTAACACTTATGAGATTATTCTTGCTGATGCGATTGCAAGATATAAGAAGGCAGAGGGTTACGATGTATATTTTCAGACAGGAACTGACGAGCATGGTCAGAAGATTCAGGAGAAGGCAGAGGCAGCAGGCATCACTCCAAAGGAGTATGTAGACCCAATCGCAGGAGAGGTTAAGAGAATCTGGGATTTGATGAATACCTCTTATGATAATTTTGTTCGTACTACAGATGAAGACCATGAGCAGTGTGTTAAGAAGATTTTTAAGAAGTTATATGATAAGGGCGATATCTATAAGAGTGCTTATGAAGGCTTATATTGTACACCTTGTGAGTCCTTCTGGACAGAGTCACAGTTAGTAGACGGCAAGTGTCCTGACTGTGGTCGTGAGGTTAAGCCAGCGAAGGAAGAGGCATATTTCTTTAAGATGAGTAAGTATGCGGACAAATTAATTGAGCATATTAATACACATCCTGAGTTTATTCAGCCTGTATCCCGTAAGAATGAGATGATGAATAATTTCTTATTACCAGGACTTCAGGATTTGTGTGTGTCAAGAACTTCCTTTACATGGGGAATTCCTGTAGATTTTGACCCAAAGCACGTTGTATATGTATGGCTTGATGCGTTAACCAACTATATCACTAAGATTGGTTATGACCCAGACGGCTCTAATGAGTTATTTGCTAAGAATTGGCCTGCAGATTTGCACTTAATTGGTAAGGATATTGTTCGTTTCCATACCATTTACTGGCCTATTTTCTTAATGGCATTAGATCTTCCATTACCAAAGCAGGTATTCGGTCATCCATGGCTTTTACAGGGTGGCGACAAGATGAGTAAGTCTAAGGGAAATGTTATCTATGCAGATGATATGGCAGATTTATTCGGAGTTGATGCAACACGTTACTTCGTACTTCATGAGATGCCATTTGAGAATGATGGTGTGATTACATGGGAGCTTGTAGTAGAGCGCTTCAACTCTGATCTTGCAAATATCTTAGGAAACCTTGTAAATCGTACAGTTTCCATGAGCAATAAGTACTTTGGCGGTGTAGTAAAGAGTACAGGCGTAACAGATAGCTTTGATGAGGATTTGAAGGCTGTTGTAACAGGCACAAGAGCAAAGGTTGAAGAGAAGATGGCTAAGCTTCGTGTAGCGGATGCAATCACAGCAGTATTTGATTTGTTTAGACGTTGCAACAAGTATATCGATGAGACAATGCCTTGGGTATTGGCGAAGGATGAGGCTAGTCAGGACAGATTGGCAGAGGTTCTCTATAATTTAGTAGAGTCTATTACTGTTGGTGCAAGCCTTCTTCACAGCTTCTTACCAGAGACAGCAGAGAGAATTGTAAAGCAGCTTAATACATCACTTCGTGACTTTGATGATTTAGGTAAGTTTGGTTTATATGAGAGTGGCAATAAGGTTACAGAGACACCTGAAATTTTATTTGCACGTCTTGATGTTAAGGAGATTATGCCTAAGGTTGAGGCATTACAGGCGGCTCAGAAGGCTGAGTACGAGGCAGAACAGAGAAAGCTTAACGGTGAGACAGAGGAAGTAAAGACAGATGAGGCAGTTATTGATATCGAGGCAAAGGCAGAGATTGAGTATGATGATTTCGCTAAGATGCAGTTCCAGGTAGGCGAGATTATTGCCTGCGAGGCAGTTCCAAAGTCTAAGAAGCTTCTTTGCAGCCAGGTTAAGATTGGTAGCCAGGTAAAGCAGATTGTGTCAGGTATCAAGGCACATTATACACCAGAAGAGATGGTAGGTAAGAAGGTTATGGTATTAGTAAACTTAAAGCCTGCTAAGCTTGCTGGTGTGGTTTCTGAGGGTATGCTTTTATGTGCAGAGGATGCAGAGGGTAACCTTGCGTTAATGACACCTGAGAAGACTATGCCTTCAGGCGCAGAGATTTGTTAAGAATAATTTGATTTAGGAAACAGACAATGCAAAGAGTAAGAAAATATGCAATTCTGGTGCTGATAGCGTGCGTGATGCTTGCAGGCTGTGGACGACAAAAGAATACGGATGCAGTTGAATTCGGCGCGCAGCAGGAGGATATGCAGGATGCAGAGTCCGCGGCAGAAGGTCTTTTCTATCACTTTGCAGATGTAAAGTCCTATGTGCGGGAGCATGAAGCGGAAGATGTCAGTGTTGGAATTGATGTGTCCAAATGGCAGGGCGAGATTGACTGGCAGGAGGTTGCGGCTGCAGGGGTTGATTTTGCTTTTATCAGAGTAGGTTATCGTGCGGCGAATACAGGAGTCATTTTCGAGGACCCTTATGCAAAGTATAATCTACAGCAGGCAGAAACAGCAGGGATTAAGATTGGTGCGTACTTTTTTTCTACGGCAATCAATGTAGAGGAAGCATTGGAAGAGGCGGCATGGACCTGCGCCTATATTGCACAGTATAAGATTTCGTATCCTGTTGCATACAACTGTGAGGGCTTTAAAACCTATGGAAGCCGTAATTATAACTTGTCCAATGATATTCGTTCAGCTAATGCCATGGCATTTTTGGAGTTGGTAGAGTCTCAGGGATATGAAGGAATGTTCTATGCATCAAAGAATGAACTACAAAGCAGCAATTATTGGAATACCAAGAAAATAGATGCAGAATATGACATATGGGTTTCTCAATATCCAGGGACTTTACTGCAGGATAATCCCCGTACCTCATATACAGGTGACTATGCCTGCTGGCAATTCACATACAAAGGAGTTGTTCCAGGGATATCCAGAAGCGTGGATTTAAACATTGCTTATTTTACACCTGATACAGTTGCAGAGCCTAAGGATACAACTCCATATGAACTTGTGGAAGCACCTAAAAGTGCAGTGTCGTACGCAGCTATGACGGATAAGGTAATTGCAAAGCGTGATACAGCATTGAAGCTTGAGCCGTCTGCCAGTGACGATGTGGAGGCGGTAGCAGTGCTTCGTATGGATGAGCTGGCGCAACGCGTAGCAGTAGGCAGTAATGGTTGGTCAATGGTGGAATATAATGGAGAAATTTTCTATGCGCTGACAGCGGATTTGGAGACTACCGAGCAGTAGGAACGAGGGATAGGAAGATATGAATATCATAGCCTATGAAATGAAGTATGTAGGAGGAGAACAGGTGCCGATATTGACACTTGTTCCCTTTGAAGACAAATATGCAGATGAATATATGCAAATATATAATGAGTGCTTTTTTGAAATGAGAAGGGCATTGGATGTAAAGCCATATCATTATTATCAGAGTGCAGAACAGCTTGCAGAAAGAAAGGACAAAATTTATCTTTATTTGCAAGAAAATGTCATTGTTGGCTCGTTTGTGTTGTGCGATAATGAGATTGATGATGTCATTGTAAATCCGAGGTTTCAGGGACAAGGTTATGGCAAGAAGCTGCTTTATACTGCGGTTGCGATGATGCAGGAGAGGAAGATTTTACCGATTATATTGCATGTGGCTGCATGGAATGAAAGAGCGCTTCGATTATATGAGACAAATGGATTTGAGACTACGCTTGCAATTAAGGTGAAGCATGATAAACCGACCAGATTGCAGGAATTAAAGCAGTGGTTTATGAGGGTATTTGGTTAGATACCCATATCGGAAATGAGGAAGCTATGGGAAGGATAGAAGCGATTTTATTTGATTTGGATGGAACCTTATGGGACTCAGCAGACGGTGTATTAAAGACCTGGAATATGGTAATAGAGAAGCATCCTGAGTGCAAGAGAGGTTTGCTTACGGCAGAAGAACTGGGCAGCTACTTTGGTTTGCCAATGACAGAGATTGCCAGAAGAATGTTTGTGAACAGTACTATAGAGGAGCAGCAGCAGTTAATGGATGAATGCTGTGAGTTAGAGAATAATTATCTGAGTGAGCACGGATGAATTCTTTTTCCAAAGTTAGAGGAAACATTGGCAGAGCTTAAGAAGCATTATAAATTGTTTGTAGTAAGTAATTGCCAGAGCGGCTATATAGAGGCATTTATAAAGGCTCATAAGCTTGAGGCATATTTCGATGATACTCAGTGCTGGGGAGATAATATGGTGCCAAAGGGCGAGAATAATAAGTTTATTATGGAACGCAATCAGATTCATAATGCTGTTTATGTTGGTGATACAGCAGGAGATGAGGAGTCTGCAAGGGTTGCGGGTATTCCTTTCGTGTTTGCAGCATATGGCTTTGGTGAGGCAGTTGCTCCTGATTATACAATAGAACAGTTTTCAGATTTACCAGCATTAATGCAGAGTATTTCTTAAATAAAAGAAGCGCCAAATTTATGGCGCTTTTTCTAATGTAAAGATAAATTCTGTTCCTTCACCCTCGGTGCTGACAACATTAATGTTTTCATTGTGAGAGTGGATAATTTCCTTGGCAATGGAAAGTCCGAGACCAGTTCCTTTCTTATCTTTTCCTCTGGATAAATCAGTCTTGTAGAAGCGATTCCAGATAAGTTTGAGGCTTTCCTTAGGGATACCGATACCGTTATCCTTAACAGAGACTAAAAGCTTATTGGAACGCTCGATGGTCTCGATTTTAATAGAGGAATTCTTGTGACTAAACTTAATAGCGTTATCTACAAGATTGTAAAGTACCTGCTGGATTTTAACCATGTCAGCATTTACATTCATATATTCCCCTGTTAATATCAACTCAATCGTAATTAGCTTAGTACGGCATGTACCTTCAAAGGATGCTGCAGTATTCTTGATGACCTGATTGATATCAAAGACGGATTTGTCCAATATCATGCCTTTAGTATTTAGGTTATTCAGTGTTAACAGTGAGTTTGTAAGCTTTGTCAAACGGTCTGTTTCATTCAATACGACGCCCATGTATTTCTCATGAAGCTCTGGCGGAATGGTTCCATCCAGCATAGCTTCCAGATAGCCTCGCATAGAGGTAAGCGGTGAACGGAAGTCGTGTGAAATATTGGCAACCAGACGCTTCTGATTATCCTCGCTCTTAGCAACCTCGCTCGCCATATAGGCAAGGGACGCTGCAAGGTAACCGATTTCATCCTCACTATCCACCTGAAATTCATAGTGGAAATTACCTATAGCGTACTGCTCTGTGGCATGTGTAATCTTGCGAAGCGGAATATAAACAATACTCGTAAAGAATAACAAAATAATTAGTGACAGCAGAAATAAAATAATCAAAGTTAAATAAGAAATATTCAACAGAGAATTAGCGGATTTCTGCAAGTCCGTCATAGAACCATGAATAATTACATAGCCCTGTACCTTATACTGAGAGGTAATTGGCGCAAAGGCAGATATCGTGTCCTCTTCAAACATTCCAAAGAAATTGCCCACCGTATAGTAGGAGTTACCTGTAATTGTTGGCGTAAAGCCAGGGATAGTAACGGGATTCTCAATATTCAATGGAGAACGGGAGTCCACGACTACCAGACCTGAAGGGTTTACAATCCATACGGGAGCATTCAGGAAGGTGTCAATAGCCTCAACCTGACGCCATACAGATTCTAAGGTAACCTCACTGTTATAAAGGTCTGCAGCGTAGGTGTTGGAAATCAATACCGCTTCCTTATAAAGTGCATTTGCACGTTCGCGCTTTAATTGTTCCAAGGTCATACTGGAAGTAAAGGAAGCTACTACAATAAAACCAAATAAGCCAAAAATAATATAGGCAAGTACAAATTTTAAATATAATGTACGTTTCATCGTGTCAGAGTCCTTTCTAGCTCTTTACCTCGAACTTATAACCGATACCCCAGATAGTTGCAATTCTCCAGGTATCATGGTCCTTTATCTTCTCGCGTAATCTCTTGATATGAACATCTACTGTTCTGGTATCGCCAATATATTCATAGCCCCATAGCTGGTCTAAGAGCTGCTCTCTTGTGAATACATGATTTGGAGAGGATGCAAGAAAATACAATAGCTCCAACTCCTTTGGCGGCATATCAACATTTTTACCATTATAGAGAACGGAATAGTTCGTCAAATTAATTGTAAGGTTCGGATAGCTTACCTGCTTGGCAGCAGGCGCCTGTGCAGCAGGTGCAGCAACCTTATAGCGGCGAAGCACAGCCTTAACCCTTGCAACTAACTCCTTTGTATCAAATGGTTTTTCTATATAGTCATCGGCACCAAGCTCTAAGCCAAGTACCTTATCAAAGACCTCGCCCTTTGCAGACAGGATGATAACTGGTGTCTGGGACTTTTGGCGCACCTCACGGCACACCTGATAGCCGTCAATGCCTGGAAGCATCAAATCTAATAAAATCAAATCAGGCATAAAGGCATCAACTGCCTGTAATGCGGATTCTCCATCATATACAATCTTTGTCTCAAAGCATTCCTTGGTAAGATACAGGGAAATAAGCTCTGCAATATTTTCATCGTCATCTACAATGAGTATTTTTTGTTTATTAACCATCTATGTGAGCCTCCTTATTTAAATTCTGCTATGGTTACGCCTGCATCGCCCTCGCCAAATTCTCCAAGGTGGAAGGATTTGACATAGGATACCTGCTTAAGATGTCTTTGTACAGCAGTTCGTAATGCACCAGTACCCTTACCGTGTACGATACGAACGCTTGGAATATGTGAAAGATAAGCATCATCCAAGTATTTGTCCAGCATGGATAAGGCTTCATCAACTGTCTTTCCTAACAGATTAATCTCTGTGGAAATGGTTGCAGTCTTGGACATGCCGATGCGTGAGCTATGGTTGGACTGTTTCTTAAATCCACCAACAGCAGGCATAGCGTCTTCATTGATTAAAACCAAATCCTTAATATTTACCTTGGAACGGATAATACCACACTGGACGAATAAATCACCCTTGGCATCTGGCTTGGAGGAAACCGTACCCTTTAAGCCCATGGAAACTACCTTAACCATATCGCCAGGCTTAATCTGAGTAGGCTTTAATATCTTATGAGTAGGCTTTGCTTCATTGGAAGCCAGCTTGGAATTCTTTTCACTAATCTTATCTCTAACCTTGGTTCTTGCCTTTTCCATATCCTTGATAGAGGTGTTAGAACCAACCTTTTGGAAGTTACGAATGGTTTCATCTGCAACATCCTTTGCATCCTGTAAAATCTTTCTTGCTTCTTCGTTAGCATCTCTAAGGATTCTGTCCTTTTGGGAATCTAAGCGCTCCTGCTTCTGTGCCAGCTTATCCTTTAAAGCGGAGATTTCAGCCTTATAGCTTGCAATCTCTGCACGCTCCGCCTCAATAGTACGGCGGTTTGCCTCTAAGTCTGCCAGTAAGTCCTCGAAGCTCTCATCTTCTTCGGTCAAATGTTCCTTGGCTGATTCGATAATCTCATCGGAAAGTCCCAGCTTAGAAGAAATAGCGAAGGCATTACTCTTACCTGGAATACCAATCAGAAGTCTGTAAGTCGGACGAAGGGTTTCTACATCAAATTCACAGCAGGCATTCTCTACATAGGAGGTAGTCAAAGCAAATACTTTCAGTTCGCTGTAGTGAGTAGTTGCCATAGTACGAATACCTCTGTCGTGTAAATGTTTAAGGATAGCAATCGCCAATGCCGCACCTTCTGTCGGGTCAGTACCTGCACCAAGCTCGTCGAAAAGACATAGAGAATTCTCATCAGCATGAGCCAGTATGGAAACAATATTTGTCATATGTGAGGAGAAGGTAGAGAGACTTTGCTCAATACTCTGCTCATCACCGATATCTGCGTACACCTCAGTAAAGAGGGAAAGCTCTGAACGGTCAAGTGCAGGGATATGAAGACCTGCCTGTCCCATTAGTGTGAAAAGTCCAACTGTTTTCAGCGAAACGGTCTTACCACCAGTGTTTGGACCTGTAACAATCAATAAATCAAAGTCACGACCTAACATAATATCAATAGGGACAACCTTCTTCTTATCCAAAAGCGGATGACGTCCCTTGCGAATATGAATGATATGCTTGTCATTAAAGAGTGGTCTTGATGCATTCATGTCTATCGCAAGCCCTGCCTTAGCAAAGATAAAATCAAGCTCGGTCAAGGTCTTATAATTAATCATAAGCTCTTCTGTATGCTCAGCTGCCTGCGCACTTAAGGTTGCCATGATAACCTCGATTTCCTCCTGCTCCTGTAAGGACAATTCCTTAAGCTGGTTATTCAGATTCACAATTGCCGCAGGCTCGATGAAAAGAGTGGAGCCTGTTGAGGACTGGTCATGAATCATACCAGGTACATTGGACTTATGCTCTGCCTTAACGGGAATACAATAGCGGTTATTCCTCATGGTGATAACAGCGTCCTGCAAATAGTTACGGTAGCTGTTTACCATGCCTGTCAGCTGGGAATGAATCTTATCGTTGGTAATCTGCATACTTCTTCGGATATGCTTTAAGGTTGGACTTGCATCATCTGCAATCTCCTCCTCAGAAATGATGCATCTTGTAATCTCATTTTGAAGTGGAGTAAGTGGTGCAAGTACCTCAAAAAGTGGCTGCAGGCTGTCGATGATTTCTTCGTCATTCTCTTTACGCGCAAAAGCCTTTGCCTGACTTGCACAAGATAAGGATGCGGCAATTTTTAATAATTCAGAAACTGACAGAGTACTGCCTATTTCTAAGGATTTGATGCTAAAGCTGATGTCCTTATTACCACTAAAATGGATGCGTCCGCCCTTGATTAGGCGGGTAAATGCATCCGCAGTCTGCGTCTGTGCGGTCTCAATTGTATCTAAGTCAGAGTAAGGTGTCAGCTTCTTACAAAGCTCCTTTCCTGGAGCAGAGCTCGCCTTCTCTGTCAGCATATCTATTATTTTATGAAATTCCAGTATTCGTAATGCTTTCTCGTTCATAGGATACCTCTTAAAAATATATATAAATTCACCACCCTAGTATAGCACAGCAGGAAAGAAAACACTATAACTTCCTTTACTTTAAAATTCCTATCGGATATACTAGAAAAAGTAGTAAACGGAGGGATTGTATGTTGGAGAATCAAAATGAGAGAGAGATAGGTCAGACGCAGGAGTTTGATTTTTTACAGGAGAAAATAAAGGAAAGACCAATTAATAAGAAGAAGCTGTTGCAGAGAACAGTAATTACAGCGTCATTAGCGTTGCTTTTTGGTTTGGTTGCATGTGTCACTTTTTTGATATTGGAACCCGTATTGAATAACTGGGTGTATCCTGAGGAGGAGGCAGAGATTGTTACATTCCCACAGGAGGAGAACGAGATGCTTCCAGAGGACATGCTGACAGAGGATGATGTAGCAGCACAGATACCACAGGCAGGAACACAGCAGACAGAGGATAGCAGATATGAGAATGAGCCTGTGAAAGAAGACAGCCCAGACTATGTAGATATGGAGAAGGAGTCTATTCCTACAGAGCATGTGATACCTGAGGTAGAGCAGCAGACAGAGAAGTATCAGGCATTATATGAGGAAATGTATAATATATACAGGGATGTTTCGGACAGTATCGTTACGATTACAGCAGTAAAGTCAGATGTGAACTGGTTCAATAATACCTATCAGCAGGAGGATACAGAGGCAGGAGTTATTATAGCGAATAATAATCGTGAGCTTCTGATTCTTGCCAGAAGAACGAATCTTAAGGATGTAGAAACCATCATGGTAACCTTCTGTGATGGAGAGAGTCTGCAGGGAAGCATTAAGAAATATGATGTGAATACTAATCTTGCCGTAGTGGCAGTTGAGTTAAAGGAGATTCCGAAGAGTACTATGAACAGGATTCAGGTAGCCACACTTGGAAGCTCAAGTATTATTACGCAGATTACAACACCTGTCATTGCGATTGGAAATATTTATGGTTATAATGATTCGGTTGGATACGGTATTATTACGTCGGTTGGTAATGTTATTACATTAGCTGATAATCAGTATAAGCTTTTAACAACAGATATTTATGCCAGTCAGAATCCAAGTGGAATTCTGGTAAATTTCAAGGGGCAGGTTGTTGGTATTATTACTAATACTTATAATCATTCAGATACCAAGAATTTATTATCGGCAGTTGGTATTACAGAGCTGAAGGGGATGATTGAAAAGCTTTCCAATGGGTATGATGTACCATATTTGGGAATCTATGCGCAGGATGTCAGTACAACAGCAAGACTGGAGCTTGGAGTTCCTGTAGGAGCATATATTTATGATATTGATTTGGATTCACCTGCAATGGAAAAGGGCATCCAGAAGGGTGACGTGATTACTGCAGTGGGTAAGAATGAGATTAGAAGTGCTGCAGGCTATATGAACGCATTACGAAGCTTTGAAGCGGGAGAAGAGGTAGAGGTTGTTGTGATGCGTGCCAGTCAGGATGAATATGAGCAGATGACATTCATAATAGAAATAGAGTCAAGGAATTAGAAAGGCAAGGTTAGTTTAGATGAAGTATATTAAGGATTACAGAGACGGAGACAGAGTATTTGATATTTATTTTTGCAAGCATAAAAGTTCTGCAGTAACAAAGAACGGCAAGGCGTATGATAACGTAATTTTGCAGGATAAGACAGGTACGATTGATGCAAAGATATGGGACCCGAATAATGCAGGAATCGCTGAGTTTGATGCCATGGATTATATTGAAGTATATGGTGAGGTGACCAGCTTTAATGGAGCTTTGCAGGTAAATGTAAAGCGTGTACGTCTGTGTCAGGAAGGTGAGTATGACCAGTCGGAATACTTACCAATCAGTAAGAAGAATATTGATGAGATGTTTTCGCAGTTGTTGGGAATCATCAACAGCTTGGAAAATACATATTTGAAGCAGCTTCTGACCAATATGTTTGTAAAGGATGAGGCGTTTGCCAAGGCGTTTAAGAAGTCATCAGCGGCAAAGAGTGTACATCATGGATTTATTGGTGGTTTGTTAGAGCATACACTTAGTGTAACAAAGCTTTGTGATTACTATTGCTCGACTTATCCGATTTTAAAGAGGGATTTATTACTGACAGCCGCTATTTGTCATGATATTGGTAAGGTGTATGAGTTAAGTCCATTCCCAGAAAATGATTATACAGATGATGGACAGTTCCTTGGACATATTGTAATGGGTGCTGAGATAGTAGGGGAAAGAGCAAGGCAGATAGAGGGATTCCCTAAGATGCTTTTGATGGAGCTGAAGCATTGTATCCTTGCACATCATGGAGAGCTGGAGTTTGGTTCACCAAAGAAGCCTGCCATTGTAGAAGCAGTTGCTTTGAACTATGCAGATGATACGGATGCCAAGATGCAGACCTTTACAGAGCTTTTGGATGCTACGGAGGAAAAGGGCTGGCTTGGCTTTAACAGATTGTTTGAGTCGAATTTGAGAAGAACGACTTTGGAGTAAAACATTTTTAGAATGTAGGAGAATTTCATGGAATATACCAAGAATGCGATTGTGACAGTGACAATTGAAGATGTGGGTACAGATGGCGAGGGTATCGGCAAGATAGATGGTTATACGCTTTTTATCAAGGATGCCATGATTGGTGATGTAGTAGAAGCCAAGATTATGAAGGCTAAGAAGAACTATGCCTATGCCAGATTAGATAAGATATTGCAGCCATCTGAGAAGAGAGTAGAGCCTTTGTGCGCTTATCACAGGCAATGTGGGGGCTGTCAGATACAGGCGATGTCGTATGAGGCGCAGCTTGCCTTTAAGCAGAATAAGGTAAAGAATCATCTGGTTCGTATAGGAGGCTTTGAGGAAGGCTTTATTGATGGTCTTATGGAGCCTATTGTTGGTATGGAGAATCCATGGAATTATCGTAACAAAGCACAGTTCCCAGTGGGTATGGATAAGGATGGTAATCTTATCACAGGTTTCTATGCAGGAAGAACCCATTCTATTATTGCCAATACAGATTGTGCTCTTGGTGTAAAGGAGAATCAGCAGATTCTGGAAGTGATTCTTGAATATATGAAGCAGAACAAGGTGTCTGCATATGATGAGACAAGTGGTAAGGGCTTGGTTCGCCATATTCTGATTCGTAAAGGCTTTACCTCGGGTGAGATTATGGTTTGCGTGATTATCAATGGTAAGCGCCTGAATAATGAAGACGCATTGGTAGAAGCACTTTGTAAGATTCAGGGAATGACAAGTATTTCTCTGAACTTTAATACACAGAATACGAATGTCATTATGGGCAGAGAGGGCAGACTTCTCTGGGGTGAAAGCACAATTACTGATGTGATTCATCCAAGAACCTTAGAAGAGATTAATAGTGGTAAGGATGCCATTGATAAGGATAGAGAGGGGATTACCTTTGCTATTTCACCATTGTCCTTCTATCAGGTGAATCCTGTACAGACGGAGAAGCTGTATAGTCTTGCTTTGGAGTATGCGAAGCTTACAGGTAAGGAAACGGTGTGGGATTTATACTGTGGTATCGGAACGATTAGCCTATTTATGGCGCAGAGAGCAAAGCAGGTATATGGTGTGGAGATTGTGGAACAGGCGATACTTGATGCCAGAGAGAATGCGAAGCGCAATGGTATTATGAATGCGGAGTTCTTTGTTGGTAAGGCAGAGGAGGTATTGCCGGAGTTCTATGAGAAGACTATGGCAGCAGGAGAGAGCAATCATGCAATGCTTCACCCTGATGTAATCTGTGTAGATCCGCCTCGTAAGGGATGTGATGAGGCATGTCTTGATACGATGGTAAAGATGGCACCAAAGCGTATTGTGTATGTAAGCTGTGACAGTGCGACACTGGCAAGAGATTTGAAATACTTATGCGAGCATGGCTATGAACTTAAAAAGGTGCGCCCTGTGGACCAGTTTGCGCATAGTGTACATTGTGAGTGTGTGAGCTATCTTGAGAAGAAGAAAGAGATTGCATACCGTGAGGAAGAGGTTGCGGATTGCGGTTGTATTTATGGATAAATTAGTCGAATAGATAACAAAAGAGAAAACATCAGTGTACATATGAGAATGTACCAGGGAGAGCAGAATGATTTACAAATGTCCGAATTGTGCGGATGCACTATATTATGAACCTGAAGAGAACTGTCTTGTCTGTCGTAGTTGTGACAGCAGATTTCAGCCGGAGGAGTTAGATGAAGGTAAGTACCCTAAGATGCGAATGGATTTCCATATCTATTCCTGTACTGCCTGTGGAGCGGAAATTATGGTTACGCCTACGGAAACAGCGACCTATTGTGTATATTGCGGTCAGCCTGTTATTGTATTTGACAGGGTTTCATCAGAGTTGAAACCAGATTACGTGGTGCCTTTTAAAGTAACAAAGAGGCAAGCTGAGTATAATATAAGACAGAAGATTAAAAAGAATCCTGTAGTTCCAAAGGAATTTAAGGATTTTAAGGTAGATACTTTAAGAGGCATCTATATACCATATTGGCTTTATGATTTTGATTATTATGATACGCAGTATTATGAAGTGAGTCGTAAGGTATTAGGTGGGATGACGCAAAGCACACGAGGATATTTTAAAGAGGCACAGGTATATTTTAGAGATTTGCCGACGAATGCTTCCAGTGTTTTAGATGATGAAGAGTTGCAGTCTTTAGGAAAATTTGATTTTCGAGAGATGCTTCCTTTTAGTCCGAGTTATCTTTCTGGATTTTATGCAGACCGTTATGATATTGATTTTGCAGATGCTGCCGAGTATGCAGTATATCAAGCACAGCAGATATTTGATTACCATATGCAAAATGATTTATACAAAAAGGGATATGAAACGGCGTTTATGAAATATAAGAGTCCGAGGGTAGTAGCAAAAAGTGTAAGTTATTTGTTATTGCCGGTTTGGTTTATGACTTGCCAATATGAAGGTAGACCATATACGATATTGGTAAATGGTCAGACAGGAGTTGTGGCAGGCAATTTACCAATTCACAAGTTAAAGGCATGGCGTTTGTTTGGATTATGTACAGCAGCTATTTCACCGATTTTCTTGTTGTTCGTATATTTATGGAATCTGGCATATACACAGAATCAATTAACATGGGTAGGAATATTGGGAATGGTGATTTTTAATGGGATTGCTACATTAATGGGAGTAACAATAGGGCGTGTTCATTTATATCAGATAAAGAAAGCTATGCAGTTTTCTCGTTCAAAACATGTTGGAAAGTACATTAAGGAAAGGCAGGCGGTATAAATGGCAATTGGAACAGTTTTAATATTTATCTTTTGTGGCCTTATTCCTATTGGTGCAGTTGCTTTTGCTGCGACGGCTGTTATCTTATCTTTAAAACATACAATAGGCGGTACATCATATGTAGAATATTCCCGATATAAGACCGAAGTAATAGAGGAATATGAGTGCAGTAAGAGTTCGATGGAGCAGCTGATAAAGAATCTGGGATAAGCAAGGGATATGTTTGCAATGGGAAGGGAATAAAAATGTTTGTAAGAGAGAAAATTAGTCCAGAGGATAGAGAATGGCTTGATAAGTTAATAGGTGAAGATGTAAAACGATGGCAGTATGGTTGTCATGTAATTCCCTACAGATGGTATGTTGATAGAGAAAATGATGTGTGTTTCTTTGATTTGTCAATGGCAGGTGGAAGAGGGGAAGATTATTTGCTGGAGGGGGATTACTTTGTGGTGGTAATTAATAAAAAGGATGTAGCCTTTTTTACAGCTTGGATACATGCGCCTTTTAGAGAATGTCGTCATGAAAAGAACACAGTAAGCGAAGTGATTATGCCAATGCAAATGTATAATGAGTTGTTTTGTCAGACTTTGGAAAATGCATTGGAATGCTATAAAGAAAATGAGTATTCATTTAAGGAAATGGATATTTCTAAGGTGATGGAAAATTTTAAGAATTGCCTTTTGAAGAATCAAGAATAGTATATTGGATTTGATAAGTTAATTAAAATAGAACTAGTATGGGTGTCAATTGGAGGGAGAAAAGCATATGCTAAAGTAAAAGTTAATTTATTGAAGGTGTTATGATGAGAAGAAACAATTTCTTTAATAACGGAAGGTGCTGTGATGATGAGAATTGTAGTAAAAATAATCAAGCAAATTCCTGTTGTGATGAGAAGGATAATTGTTGTGATTGCTCAAATTGTCCTCCGGGACCACCTGGTCCAGTAGGCCCGCAGGGTCCAGCGGGAGAAACCGGAGCAACAGGACCAAGAGGTCTGCAGGGAGCAGCAGGAGGAACAAGAGCTGTTTCAGCACACCTTGTTATAGTCCAACTTCAATAATTTGGCTAAGGGAAGAATATATGATATTCATGTAATCTATTTGCAGTTGGAACAGCAAAGGAGTACTTTGTAAGACTCTTTTAAGGAAATTTGTACCCAATATTTGACCTATCAAAGACATGAAAAGATGTCAATTTGATAATTGAATATTATTGTAATATAGGTTCAAATGGGAGAAAGGCGCAGTCGGATTTATCGGTTGAGCCTTTTCTGTATTGTAGAGGACTAATGCCAATATATTTCTTGAATACATCGCTAAAATAATTACTATTCTTGAAACCAGTTTGAGCAGCTACTTCTGTAATTGGAAGTTTAGAACTAAGCAAAAGTCGCATAGCATGATTTAGCTTAATCTCTGTGAGGAAACGAGAATATAATGTTTCAAGTTCTGTTGTAAACATGCGTGAAAGGTGTGCAGGCGATATATGGATTGCTTTAGCCGTTTGCTCAAGAGATGGGTCTTGGGCATAGTTGATTTCCATATAATGCAGAGCATCTGTTAAAGGTAATGCTTTTGCTGAAGGTGTTTGAGGTGATAAAGCATTTGTTTGTCCACGTAGTGTTTCAATAAATAGTTGTATTACTACATTTTCTATTGCTGCATTGGAATATTCATCAAAGTGCGTCCACTCCTGTTCTATGATAGAAAACAGATGAATAATTTTACGTTGAGAATCATCGGTTAAGTGAATGTTAATTTGCGCAAAAAGGGAATCAAATGCTTCTTTTCCAATGGCAGATATGATGCGGTCTGCAATACACTCACGAAATTTGATGCCGTAATTTTCGTTGATATCATCTGTAACTCCCACGGTACGGTGGTAGAGGTGCTTATGCATAAACTGAATACAACCAGGTTGTACAACTACTGTTTTTCCGGGTGTAATAATAAGTCGTTCGCTATGTACCATATAGCCGATACCATAACAGTCACCATATACGTCAGCACAAGGCATGGCATAGTGATTGTCTCTAAAGTCGTGGCGAAAACGAAAGTTATATCCTGGTGGAATAGGTATTCCCATAAAAACCTCCTTTTGGTATAAATATCATATTTGTAAAAGCTTAGTTCGGCTCTTGGAAATATAATAGCAAAAAATCTGAGAAATGGAAGTAAGTAGACATAAAAACGAAAGATTTTTTTGATTTCTTTTGCTAAGCTTGAAAGTAACATAAGCGCTTATGAGATTGTAACACAAAGGAGGAGTAGGGGTGAAGAAAGAAGGACTGAGTGGAAGTATTAAAAAATATGGTTATCTGTGTGTGTTATATATTCTATTCTCATATATACTAACGCAGGTAGTTGTTGATGGAAGTAACCGAATAGCACAGGCAACAGATGCGTTATTTGCAGGAGAGACATTAGAACTGAAGAAGTTTTTAATACCGTTTGTTCTACTGATGTTTATTGGCGCAATAGCGGCATTTGGAAAAAGCTTGATGAAGAATTCTTTTAGTCTGAATGTACAAACGGCAATAAAAAATTCAATTGTACAAAAGCTGGTTAGATTGGAATACCAATATTTAGATGAAACAGGAACAGGTGCATTGATGAATCGCTTGATATCCGATATTTATGAGATAGAAGCACTTTTTTCAGAATTGATTCCATCTGTATTGATGGATTTTGTTACGATAGTAACCGTTTGCATTTATATGAATAGTTTAAGTACAAGATTGTTACTGGTAACAATTGTTTGTTATCCTGTGTTGTTTTGGCTTGCGAACAAATTTACAAGAAGTCTTGGAAAGTTGACAGGAAAAAGAAGAAATCTTTATGATGATTTGGAAAATGTGGCATTGGATGTATTTCATGGAATTACTGTTGGTAGAAGCTTTAATTTATATAAAATACAGAATGCTCGAATTGAAAAGATTATACAAGGCATTTTAGATAATGAGTATATTCGTACCAGAATCGGTATGCTGTCACTTGTCATGGGAGATATCGTACGTTGGATGCCAAGACTTATGTGCTATATATTTGCGCTTTATGAAACGTCGCAACAGTATATGTCCATTGGTTCTTGTATGGCATATGTTATGTTGTTGGATAGGCTTGTCAGACCACTTGGAAATGTACCTAATTACCTTGTTAGTATTAGAGAGTATAGAGTCTCGTTATTACGATTGTTAGAAATATTGAAGCAGCCGAATGAGAAAAGTGGAGAGGCTGTATTTGAAATACATGAGAATGAGTCGGTGCTTGAGTTACAACAAGTCGCATTTTCTTATACAGATGGACAAACGGTGTTAAAAGACATCAGTTTTAGTGTGGAACGTGGAGAACAGATTGCGTTGGTTGGCGGTTCGGGAAGTGGCAAGACAACTGTGATGAAATTGCTGTGTGGATTTTATCAACCAAGTAGTGGAAAATGTCAAATGTATGGACATGATTACCAGGAGTGGAATCTAGAGACACTTAGACAACAACTGGCACTAGTGTCACAAAATGTGTTTTTGTTTCCAGGGACAATTGCAGAGAATGTAGCATATGGAAAAAATGGTGCGACGAGAGAGGAAGTTGAAGAGGCTTGTAAGCAGGCAAATATTCATGCATTCATCATGACACTTCCGCAAGGCTATGACACATTAGTTGGAGAACGAGGTGCAAGACTTTCAGGTGGCCAGCGTCAGCGTATCTCTATTGCGAGAGCGATTTTAAAGAACGCTCCAATTCTTTTGATGGACGAGCCAACTTCAGCGGTAGATGTAGAAACAGAACAGCTGATTCAGGATGCTATGAGGAAGGTATCAAAGGGAAGAACGGTAATAACAATTGCACATCGTCTGAGTACAATTCAGGATGCAGATTTGATTTATGTTTTTGAAAAGGGACATATCGTAGAAAGTGGAACACACAAGATTTTGATGGAAAAGAACGGTGCCTATTGTGCCCTATATCAAAAAGAGACAGAAGAGAGGAGTGCATAATAGATGGGATATAGTGATGTATTGATTGAACAATGCGGTGCAAATGCAACGCAGGAACAGCAGAGTAATCGTATCAAATGGCGTATTCTATGGCGATTACTGCATATGATGAAATCGGGTTTTTGGAAATATCTTGTTGCAATTATAGCAATGAGCGTAGCACTTTCTGCATTTGATACCGTGACTGCATTTTTATTAAAAGATATTATGGCTAGAATCAGTTGGGAACAGGGGCTAATGTTTGACGGATTGGGTAAGAATGTTCTGCTTTGTGTACTGGCCGGCTTATGCTGTCTTGCGATATATGGTGTGGGATATATTGTCTACACTATGGAGGCAAAAAGAGGTGGCGCGAATTTGCAAAGAGTTATGTATTCGAAAGCCATGAGACTACCCTTCATGTATTATGATACAACACATAGTGGGGAGTTTATGTCGAAGGTGATGTATGACAGCGGACGTGCACAAGGGATTTATGGTTCTCGTTTTCGAAGAATTCTCATGCCATGTTTAATGGTAAGTTGTTATTTGGTACCGATGGTATATTTGAATTGGCAAGTGACGTTATGCCTATTCGGAGCAAGTGCATCTTTGCTGCTCTTGAATACAATGTTCGTAGTGCCAATGCAGAGTATGAGTCAAAAGCTTTCAGGTACGCATAGTTCTTTGACGGAGCGTTTAAGCAATCTGTTAGCGGGGATGGAACAGGTGAAAATCTTTGGCTTGCAAAAGTTAATGGTGGATGAGTATGTAGATGCGAATGAGCGTTTTAGAAAAGGACAGCGGAGCATGAATATGCTGTCGGCATGCTTAGATGGATTGAATCAGGGCTTCGAATTATTAGGTTCAATGGTATTCATTGCACTGGGTATCTTTTTTGTCAGCAAGGATGTTACTACAGTCGAAAATCTTGCGGCAATCTATGTGTTGTATGGTTCAATGAGCTGGAATCTGTTACAGGTTGGTATCTATATTCCGTCGATGGCAAGCTATCTTGCAAATGCAGAGCGAGTATTCGCGTTTCTTGATTCGGAGGAAGAGGCAGAGTATGTTGAGATGCATTCAAATACAAAAGACGTTGTAAAAGGTGAGCGAGGAGAAGATTCTTGTATTCGTATGGAGCATGTGTCATTTTCTTATGATGGAGAGAATAATATTTTGGATGATTTTAGTGTAGATATCCCAAAGGGAAAGTGTGTTGCATTAAAAGGTGAATCGGGAAAAGGAAAGAGTACAATTGCAAAACTATTGTTGGGCTTCTATTCTGTGACAGCAGGGGAGATGTATCTTAACGGGAAAACTTACGATAATTATACTCGTGAGCAGATTCGCAATCAAATAGGATATGTACCGCAGGAGCCATATCTTTATAATGTTAGCATTGCTGAAAATATTCGATATGGAAAGCCAGATGCCACATTAGAGGAAATTATTGAGGCTGCCCAAAAAGCAAATGCACATGATTTTATCATGCGTCAGGAGGAGGGATATGACACGAATGTCGGAGAACGAGGCAATCATTTGTCAGGAGGGGAAAAACAGAGAATTGCGATTGCAAGGGCAATCTTGAAGAATGCCCCAATCTTATTGCTGGATGAGGCAACCTCTGCACTGGATAATGAGTCGGAACGGCTTGTGAATGAAGCGTTAGAGAGATTGATGCAGGATAGAACAACCATAGTGATTGCTCATCGAGTCTCTACGTTAAATCGAGCAGATGCGATTATAGAACTGTAGATATTAACTTTGATTTACATAACTCATTTTTGTGATAAAATAAATGATATATTAGACGTGTAGAAAAGGAGAAAACAAGATGAGTAGAGTGAATTTCGGAGCAAAACCATTTTTATACCCAATGCCAGTGTTGATTGTTGGTACATATGATGAGAACGGAGTGCCGAATGCTATGAATGCGGCATGGGGATGCATTACAGATTTTCAAGAGATATCGATTAGTATGTCAGAGCATAAGACAACAGAGAACTTTGCAAAGACAGGAGCATTTACAGTAAGTATTGCAACTGAGGATGCTGTGGTTCCTTGCGATTATGTAGGTGTGGAGTCAGCAAGTAAGGTGCCTGATAAGTTCGCCAAGGCAGGTTTTCATGCAACAAAGAGCGAGTATGTAAATGCACCATTGATTGATGAGCTTCCTATGGCTCTTGAATGTAAGGTAAAGAGCTTTGAGGATGGTATCCTGATTGGTGAAATTGTAAATGTAAATGCGGATGAAAGCATTCTTACTAACGGTCAGATTGATCCTATGAAGTTAAAGCCGATTACATATGATCCAGTAAATCATACATATATTGGATCGGGTAAGAAGGTTGGCAATGCATTTAAGGATGGATTACAGTTGAAATAAAAGGACAAGCTTCATGAGATTAGTACCAATACCACGGGATAGATACGATGAATATAGATTGAACCTTATGTTTGACTGCTATAAATGGGACCCGCAGTTTATGGATAGCAATACAGTTGCTAAGTATGCGCTGGTCATTACGCAGGAAGAGCATGAGGAGTTAGTAAGGCTGACAGAAAGCTTAGATGAAGAGACAAGGGTAGCAGAGGTATTTTTAAATAATCATTTAGAGCTTACAAAGCCTTTGGCATTACCTAAAAAGGTAAGGAATGAAATAAAGAAAATGACGAACTATGAGCCTGGCAGAAATGTCAGGCTTATGCGCTATGATTTTCATCCAACAGAGGAAGGAAAATGGGCGGTAAGTGAAGTAAACAGCGATGTTCCAGGAGGCTTTGCGGAGGCTTCCCTCATGCCACAGGTAGTATTGGAACTGCTAGGAAATGAGGTATACTGGTATAAGTGTTTTGGGAATATTTTGGTGAAGGCAATCTCGGACAAGGTAGTCAGTGGCGGACGAATTATGCTGGTGCATTGTACCTCTTATAGTGATGACAGACAGGTAATGCAGTATCTTGGTGACCGCTTACAGGCAGAGGGCTTTCAGGTAATCTACGGGGCAGCAGACCATGTGAATTTCAAGGAACATCAGGCATACAGTATTCTGGATGGTAATGAGGGAGAGCTTGACGCAATCTTTCGATTTACGCCGTTAGAGTGGCTGACGGAGATTAAGCCAAAGCGCTGGCAGGGGTATTTTGATACGACCACGGTATCTTGTAATCATCCGATTGCTATCTATGCGCAGACCAAGCGATTTCCGTTGGTGTGGGATGCGTTGGAGCAGAATGGAATTAGTATGTCAACATGGAGAGCGTTACTTCCCGATACCATAGAGGTTAAGGATGCCAAGGGGAAAGATGGATATATATATAAGCCTGCATGCGGAAGAGTCGGTGAAAAGATATCGATTAAAGAGGCATGCAGAGATGATGAATATAAGAAAATCCTTGCAGACGTAAGAAAACATCCTAAGAAATATCTGGCACAAAAGAGATTTCACAGCAAGCCTCTTTTGGGAGAGAATGGAGAGCAGTTCCACGTGTGTCTTGGCTCATATACGGTGGATGGTAATCACGCTGGGTATTATGCAAGAATCAGCAGTACACCACGAATTGATTCCAATGCGGCGGATATACCTGTATTAATAGAAAGGCAGGGCTGTTGATATGACTGGAAAAGAAATATATAAGGTTTGGGCACCTGTAGGTAAGAAATGGGTAGACTGGGTGCGGCCTGTGCCATTTGTAGGGATAAATGAATATTCAGTAAGATATTCTGGTTCAAATAATGCTTTGCCCGTGTTTGATTTTGTAGATGAAACGTGTACAGATGCAGCATTGATTGTTGATTTACATGGAACGGAAAGTGTAAAAGCAGGAATTGCTTTGGCACAGGCAGGGTATCGCCCGATTCCCGTATATAACGGCACTGTACAACAGCAGGGAGCAAGGGCAACCGTAGATAATCAGGCTGTACAGGCTGGCTTAATATGGGGAGCTGCAGAGCTTTGCAAGCTGGAAATAGGTGATGATGCGCTACCTGCATTTTTGTTGGATAGCAATCGTATGCATAGATTTAAAATGGAAATATCTCTATTTGATAATAGCTGGGATCTTTATCCGCAGGATATTCCGTCAGCAGAATATTTTTTGGAGAATGGGATTCATAAAATCATTATTGTGGGAGATAAGATTTCCAAGGATTTGAAGAAAATTCTATATAAATTTCAAAAGAAGAATATACAGATTCTTTGGACCAACGGTTATGAAACGCCTAAGAAGACGAAGCTTCTCAGACCGTTTGATTTAGATAAGGATTAAAGAGGTAAAGGATTTTGATTAGGTTTGAGGGACGAATTGTGCAGTTTGGCTTTGGCGCAGTAGGCAAGAGCTTTTATGAGAAGCTGGGCAAGGAAGTCAAATTCAATGAAAATAAATACTATGTGATAACAAGAGAGCAGTATGAGTTTGAGGCATATGTGAATTTGGGCGGTATGGTGTCAAATTTTATCGTTAGTGAAGTAACAAGAGACAACTTCAGACAGGTGTTTGAGCCATATCTTTCAGAGGGGGATTTGCTGATTGATTTTGCAGATACTGTAGGCACAAGAGATATTTGTGAATGGTGCGCCGAGCGAAACATCATGTATATTAACACGGGAGAGGCTGATTGGCCTGACCATTGGTACAGTATTTTCGAGGAAAATGAATTAAAGCAGGCAATGAAGGAGAGGTATGGTAAGAGTAACAATACCAATCGCCATCCGATTGTCTTGCAGCATGGGAATAACCCAGGATTGGTTTCGCATTTTGTAAAGGCTGCTTTAGAGTACATTGTGAATACACAGTTTAAGAAAGATAAGAAATTAAAAACATTCATAAAGCAAGGACAATTCAATGAAGTGGCAAGAAGCTTAGGACTTAGAATGATTCATGTAAATGATATCGATTTGCAGGAAGTAAAGGACGAGTATAGTGACAGTGTTTTATATAGTACATGGTGTACAGATTCCTTTTGGTTTGAGATGCTAAGTGAAGCGACGATGAACATCGGAACGCATGAAGAAATTGATTACGAAGAGGAATGTAATCTTGTAGATAGGGAGAAGGGCTTCTTAGAGTTTAAGCAGCTCGCGGCAGATAAAAGATGTAAAACTATCTATCCTTATGGTGTGTTTGAAGGGTATATGGTGCCGCACGAGGAAACGATTACCATTGCAAAGAGTCTTGAGGTGCGGGAAAACGGGAAGGTAGTTTATCGTCCCTCTGTGGCATTTTTGTATTCGCCCTGTGAGTATGCGAGCAGATATTTTCAGAATGCCAAGGTAAATGATTATCCTGAGCCTGATATGAACAAGCCAATGGACTGTGAGAATGAGAATGGAAAAACAATTATACGTGGCTATGTCTATCCTGAGAATTTTGAGATATTGTATCAGGAAAAGATTGCGGCAGGTACGGAATATGTAGGGGTGTTGCTGATGGGGGAACATTTTGAGCCAGTGTGGGTAGGTAATCGGATAGAGGCGTCCTACTTATATAAGGATAAGAAAAGCTCCTACTGGCAGACCCCGACGATTACGCCTGTTGCGATGTCTGCGTTGGCAGCAGTATGCTGGATGCTGAAGAATAAAGATAAGGGTGGTATCTATTTCCCAGATGATATTCCAGATTATGGGTTTATTATTAAGTTAGCTGAGAAATATATATCTAAGACGATTTATCAGACCTTGGATAAGGCTGATGTACAAAACAAACTGGAGATTTCTCTTGCTAATCTGCAAATGAAAGATTTATTTGTAAAGTAATGTGGTTGACATAGATTGCGTAAAAAATGTACAAATGTTATAATCCGATTAACAAAAGAGAGGGAGGATATAGGAATGGTAGGTTGGATAATTGGTATTATTGTTTTAGTAATTGTGGTGTTGTTTGTAATCACTACATATAATGAGCTGGTTCGCTTGAGAAATGCGGTAAAGAACTCATTTGCGCAGATTGATACGCAGCTTCAGAGAAGATTTGATATGATTCCGAATCTGGTAGAGACAGTGAAGGGCTATGCGAGCCATGAGAAGGAGCTGTTGGAGAATGTAACAGCGAGCAGAAGCGGTTATATGAGTGCAGGTTCCAATCAGGAGAAGCTGGCAATGGGCAATCAGCTGACATCTGAGTTGAGAACATTGTTTGCTGTTACAGAGAACTATCCTGAGTTGAAGGCAAATATTAACTTTATGAAATTGCAGGAGGAGCTTTCTGAGACAGAAGAGAAGGTTGCTTATTCCAGACAGTTTTATAATGATGCAGTTACGATTTATAACAATAAGCTACAGATGTTCCCAAGCAATATTGTTGCAAGTATGTTTAGCTTTGATGAGGAAGCATTGTTTGATGCTGAGATTGATGCAAACAAAGCACCAAAGGTTACATTTTAATATAATCATAAGATAGTGAATAAGAATCCCCTGTCATTGATATGCTCTTTCTTGACTGGATATCCAGTAAGAATGGGACATATCAATGACAGGGGATTTTATTGTATGTGCATTCTTTTGATTTAAAATAATGAAATTACAGATTGACGTTCCACAATTTCTACATCCATAACTACATGGGGAGAAGCAGGAAACTCTCCAGTACGAATTTGCTCCAATAATAGCCGTGTGGCAAGTAATGCTTTTTGGCGTACATTTTGAGAAACAGATGTTAATTTTGGAGAGGTAAACTGGCATAATTGCAAATTATCATACCCTACTACTGATAGGTCAATTGGAATACGAAGCCCGCTTAAACGTGCACCTTCTATAATACCCGCAGCACAAATGTCTGCTGTAGTAACAACCGCAGTGATAGCACCCGAAAAAGAAGCAATTTTTTTCCCGGCAGCAATACCGCCTTCGTAATTTGGAGAATGACTGAATACATATTCCGGACGAAATGGAATGTTATTTTCTTCTAATGCACGTTTATATCCATTTAAACGTTCTGTAAGCAGAGGGTTTCCTTCATAGTCAGCGACAAAAGCAATGTTGGAATGTCCGTGATTAATAGCGTATTTAGTAGAAAGATAAAGTCCCTTATCATCATCCGAGCATACATTAATAACTCCATCATAATTTTTGTAATTATCAAATATTGCAATGGGACATGGTGCGGCAGATAAAAAATCATGGAAAAGATTATCACTATCAGGATAAAGAAAAATAATACCGTTAACATTCCAGTTCCTAAGAAGAAGATTCAGGTCTTCCTTTTGTGTTACAGAGCGCACCATCGTATAATATCCATTATAGCGTAGCTCACGCTCAATAGCGCCAATCATGGTGCTTACATATGGATTTTCCAGATAAGATTCTTCATTCTCCTGTTTAGTAACAGAGATAATGATTCCAATAATATTTGAGGTTTTGCTCGTTAAGCTTCGCGCACTCAAATTAGGAACATAATCACATTCTTTTATAATCTGATTTACTTTTTCAATTGTTTGGGCAGACACACGATTATGTTTTCCATTGATTACATTGGAAACTGTCATCATACTAACGCCGGCTTTTTCTGCTATATCTTTTAAAGTCATATTCATCACCAAACCTAGTTTAATTAAACCTTTCTTTAAAACAATTATATTCTTTATTATTTTAAATATCAATAAACAAAATATAAAATAGTGAAAATGCACAAATACACAGTTACATAAATGTGTAATAATTAAAAAAATAACAATATTGTTGACAATGATTATGCGATATGCTAATCTAAAATTAGATTTAGCGCTAAACTAAATCAGATAAATGTATACGCATATTATAGGGAGGGGTCTAATATGAAGAAAAAAATTGTTGCAATGTTGTTGGTGGTTTCTTTGGCAGTATCAGGTCTGGTTGGATGTGGTTCAAGTACAACAACAGGCACAGCGGGTAAAACAAATGTTGAAGTTCCTACAGAACCTTTTGGCGATACGATTAAATATGATCCAGTGGTGGAAATCAACGATGGAAAAGATATTACGATTGAGCTTTGGGAGTGGGGCAGTGATGATTTATTTCAACAGGTAATTGATGGTTATACAGCAATTCATCCAAATGTAACAATCAAATTGGTAAATAACCCATGGGAAGATTACTGGACAAAATTGCCTCTTTCATTAAATGGACAAAATGGACCAGCAATTTTCAATGTACATAATAGTTATCATGAAAATCTGATTAACTACATGGCTCCGTTAGAAATTCCGCTAGAAGATTTGCAGGCAGACTTCACAGGTGTAGATGCTCATGTAATTGATGGAGAGGTTTATTACATTGATTATGGTATGATGACAGGTACTGTTTATTATAACAAAGAAATGTGGGCAGCTGCAGGACTTACAGAAGAGGATATTCCTAAAACATGGGATGAGATGCGAGAAGTTGCAAAGAAGCTGACAATCAAAGATGGAGATAGACTGATTCAGGCAGGTTTGAATTTCAATGATGACTTTCATCAGAACTATTTGTTGGGTCTGAATTATCAGTTAGGTACAAATCTGTTTCTAGAAGACGGAAGAACTCCAAATGTCAACTCTGAAGCTATGAAACAGGTTATGCAGATGCTGGTTGATATGTATGAAGTAGATGGAATTGGTTCAAAGGACTTTGGCGAAAAGGGCGCTGACAGCTTTGGTCAGGGACAATCTGCAATGGTTATTCAATGGGGACACTATTACAATACCTTACAAACAACATGGAGTAATATTGATTTTGGTGTATTTGAGATTCCTACATTTGATGAAAATCCATATGCGTACAATCGTTATAATGGTGAATCCACATTTGGTGTAAACAAGAATGCACCTGCTGATCAACAGGCAGTTGCTCAGGATTTTATTAAGTATTTCCTTGCAAATGATGAGATTCAGATAGAGTTTAATCTGGCTATGAGTACATTCCCTGCTAAAAAATCTCTTGCAGATAATGAGAAGATATTAGAAAATCCATCACTGGCAGTGTTGGCAGAGCATATTGACCGCTATATTTGGCCGGGTTCAATGCCGTCTACGATGGAAACATCTTTGAAAAAAGCAGGACAGGACATTTTCTATAATGGAGTAGATATTGATACTGCGTTGAACGAAGCACAGGAAAATATTATTAGAGATATGGAAAACAGTACATTTACTTCTGTAGAAAATCTCTATGCACATGCTGAATAATTCTCAAATGAATGAGAAATGAATTGACAAACGGGGTGCCGGAGGTGCGAATTTCCGGCATTCCTGTTATATAGAGGGAGGATTATTATGTTTAAAAAATCACATCCGCTACAAAGTAAAAGTGAAATTATTCTCCGCAATATTGTGGTGATTGCAATGGTTATCTTTTTTACTGTTTTCCTCATTATCCCCATTGGTATTGCTTTTGTGGGGAGCTTTCATGAGTGGAATCCATTAAGCGGAACTTACAATTTCTTAGGTCTGAAAAATTATATCAATGTATTTTCCAGTGAGTTATTCTGGACATCTATGCTCAATACATTAATTTTTTCTGTTGTAGTAATTATTTTCCGCGTTTGTTTAGGTTTGGCAATCGCTTATGCGATTTACTCTTCAATCGTGAAATATAAAAGCTTCTTTCGTGCAGTTTATTATAT
Source organism: Lachnospiraceae bacterium (assembly GCA_017467805.1). Lineage (GTDB taxonomy): Bacteria > Bacillota > Clostridia > Lachnospirales > Lachnospiraceae > COE1. The sequence goes on along the minus strand of JAFUKJ010000030.1, from coordinate 93,712 downwards.
GCCTGTTGTAACACCGATGGTTGCAGTGGCATTTGTATGGAAGTTTATGTATAATCCACAGCTTGGTACGATTAATCAGCTTTTGGGTTTGGACATAAACTGGCTGATGAATCCGAAAACTGCCTTATTAGCAGTGATGATAATGACAATCTGGAAGGATTTTGGTTATGCAGTTGTCATGTATATGGCAGGTCTCTATTCTCTTCCTACAGATGCTTTAGAAGCGGCAAAGGTTGATGGCGCAAGTGCATGGCAAACATTCCGCTATATCACATTACCTTTATTAAAGCCTATGACCTTGTTTGTAATTATTACTTCTATTATTTCTTATATTCAGGCTTATGTTCAGATTCTGATTATGACAGAAGGTGGACCTGGCACCACTACATATTTGGCTTCTTACATCATCTATGATGAGGCATTTGTTAAATATAATTTTGGTTATGCATCAGCATTATCCTTTGTATTGTTTGTAATTACAGCTGTGTTTACTTGGTTATCATTCCGTGTTTCCGGAACAAAAGAATAGGAGGAGTTTGTTATGAAAAGAAAAATAAACAGCATTATATTGAATGTCGTTCTTATTCTTGTAGGAATCATTACGGTATATCCTTTTGTATGGATGGTATGCTCATCCTTTAAGCAAAACAGTGAGATTATGGCATTAGAGCAGCATTTACTGCCACAGGTGTTTACGATTGATAATTACATCAATATGAATGAGCGTTTTAATTTTCTACGTTTCTTTGCAAACAGTTTATTTGTAACGATTGCAATTACTATACTAGTGGCTTATACCAGTACAATATGCGGATTTGTATTAAGCAAATATAAATTTAAAGGAAGAAATCTGTTGTTTGGCTTTGTTCTGGCAACAATGATGATTCCATGGTGTGTCACGATTATTCCAAAATACACCATGATTCAGGAGTTCGGTTGGATGGATAGCTATAAGGCATTGATTATACCTGCTATGTTCAGCGGATTTGGTATTTTTAATATGAAACAGCATATAGCTACGTTGCCGGATGAAATTCTGGAGGCTGCCAGAATTGATGGTGCCAATGAATATTATATCTTCCATCGTATTGTATTACCGATGGCTAAAAACGGCATTTTCAGTATTGCAATCTTCCAGTTTCTGTGGTCGTGGGAAGATTATTTGTGGCCATATTTGGTAATTAACACAAAGGAAAAACAGCTTTTGGCAGTAGGATTAAAGATGTTTAATGGGCAATATTCTACAGATTATGGTGCGTTATTTGCAGCTACAGCAATTTCAATTATTCCTGTTTTGGTTATCTATCTGATATTCCAAAAACAGTTTATCGCAGGAATTGCCGCGTCTGCGGTTAAAGGATAAAATTATTAGGAGGAATGGAATCATATGCAGGAAATATATCGCGTACAGACCCGTCCGAAGGCACAGACATCTAATATTGTGTTGGGCGATAAATATCGTATTACGGTTTTGACAGAAGGTTTAATTCGTCTGGAATATTCAGAAGATCAGATATTTGAAGATCGTGCTACAAAATTGGCTTTCTTTAGAGATTTTCCAGAGTGTAATTATCGCGTTTTGCATACAGAAAGCGGAATTGAAATACATACCTCAAGAATTCATCTGATTTATAATGAGAAAGAATTCTCATCCCATGGATTAAGCATTGAGGTAAAAGGAAATATCAGCGTTTATCACAGTATCTGGCATTATGGAGAAGAAATTCATGATTTAGGGGGTACTGCAAGAACATTGGATGAGGCAAATGGAGAAATTCCATTAGATCATGGAGTGGTATCAAGACTGGGGTTTTCTCTGCTGGATGACAGCGAATCTCAGGTATTGTTGGATAATGGCTGGATTGAACCGAGAAAAAAGGGTGTCAAAGACTTATATTTCTTTGGATACGGACATGATTATAAAGAGGCGCTGAAGGACTTCTATTATCTTTGTGGTCAGACACCTATGCTTCCAAGGTATGCATTGGGAAACTGGTGGAGCCGATATTATAAATATACCGAAGAATCTTATATGGAATTTATGGAGCGATTTGATGAAGAAAAGCTTCAATTTACGTTTTCATTTATTGATATGGACTGGCATTTGGTAGACATTGATCCCAAATACGGAAGCGGTTGGACCGGATATACCTGGAACAAAGACTTTTTTCCAAACCCAAAACGTTTCTTAGATAAGCTTCATAGTCGTGGCATGCATACAACTTTGAATGTACATCCTGCTAGTGGTGTGCAGGGGCATGAGGAAATGTATGTACCAATGGCAAAGGAATTGGGTATTGATTATGAACATGAGGATCCGATTTTATGTGATTTGGCAGATCCTGTTTTTATGGAAGCTTATTTTAAATATTTACATCATCCCAGAGAAGAAGAAGGCGTTGATTTCTGGTGGATTGACTGGCAGCAGGGAACTAACACTAAGATTGAAGGATTGGATCCTTTATGGATTTTAAATCATTTTCATTTCTTGGATAGTAAACGTAATGGTAAACGTCCTATGACATTTTCAAGATATGCGGGACCTGGAAGCCATCGTTATCCTATTGGATTCTCAGGTGATACGATAACGACATGGGAATCTTTAGATTTTCAGCCATACTTCACTTCTACAGCCAGCAATGTAGGATATGGCTGGTGGAGTCACGATATTGGTGGACATATGCTGGGATATAAGGATGATGAGATGGAAGCACGTTGGGCACAGTATGGAATCTATTCTCCGATTATGCGTCTACACAGCTCCTGCAGTGATTTCAATGGAAAAGAACCTTGGAGATTTAAGAAAGAAGCAGAAGCTGCCATGGGGGATGCACTTCGTCAGCGTCATCAGATGATTCCTTATCTGTATACTATGAATTACAGAAGCTATAAAGAAGCTTTGCCACTGGTAACGCCAATGTATTATGATTACTCGGAAGAACCTGCAGCGTATATGGTAAAAAATCAGTTTATGTTTGGAAGTGAGTTATTAGTTGCTCCGATTACGAGCAAACGAATTTCAGGAATTAATCGTGCGAAGGTAACTGCCTGGCTTCCAGATGGTAAATGGTATGACATTTATACAGGTTTGATGTATGATGGCGGACGTATGATTGATTTATATCGCGATTTAAATTCCATTCCTGTATTTGCCAAAGCAGGCGCTATTTTACCTTTTACAGATGAAATCAGTAGTGTGGAAGCTATTAAGAATCCTACATCCTTGCGTTTGAAGGTATTTGCAGGAGCAAATGGAAGCTTTGAGTTATATGAAGACGACAATGAGACGTGTGCTTATGAGAAAGATGACTGCGTCAAGACAAAGCTGGAATATCAGGAAAAGGAGAAAGCAGAATTGGTAATATATCCGTCTGCCGGAAATTTGCAATTAATTCCTGAAATGAGAAGTTATGTTGTAGAACTGATAGGCTTTCAGCAGGCTGCAAAAGAGCGGGTAACTGTTATGGTAGCAGGTAAGGAAGTGAAAGCTTCTGCCTCTTATGATGTTAAGAAACAGGCGGTTGTGATACAGATACCGAAAGTTTTAGTCCGTCAGGAAATACGCATAAGTATAGATATCGCATACTTGCAAAAGGAAAATCGCGTATTTGAGAGCTGCTTTGAGTTTTTAAATCAAGCGGAAATCTCTTTTGTTTTAAAAGAACAGATATTTAATCTCATAAAGAAAGAAAAGCGAATTCCAATTCTCATCTCAGAAATGAGTACTATTGGATTGGAAGAAAATCTGTATGGAGCTTTGATGGAGATTATTACAGCAAAAGAATTCTAAAGAAAACCGATTCCAAATGATATAGATATTATTTGGAATCGGTATTTTTATGCGTTTTGTGTTAGTGACCGCCACCACCGCCACCGCCGCCTCGACCACCGCCACCGTAGCCGAAACTGCCGCCACCACCGCTTCGGGCGATGGATGAACCTGAACGAACAGCTCTTCTAAAGGAACGTCCAGAACTATGAAAGCTGGTAGAGCGATAACAGTTATTGCTAAGTACAGGACTGGCAGCTGCCTCAGGACATCTGATACTGATAGCTTTGCTGACTTTGTCAGAAAGTCCGAATGCGGTTGCATAGACCAGATATTTTTCCCAAATAGGCAATTCTACAAAGGTACGCTCACTTATCAGGGTTTCACTATTCATGAAATTGTATAAGCCTCTCCACTTGGCATATTCGTCCTCACCAAACTGTGTCAGCAATACATATTTCTTGGACAGTGATTTCATATAGAAGGAGCCTGTCATGAAGACAATGCCTAAGATAAAGTAAGCACCAAAAGCTAAATCCATACGTGTCTGATATGAAATAATATTGACTACTGTGAGGAGCAGAAGTCCTATAATTAAGAAAGCCTTTGCTTTGGACTGCAACTGCTTCTTTGGCTGAGTATAATCCGCCTTCTGGAAATAACCGTCTCTTACACCGATATTTATAATAGACTTTTCAATATTTCTGACAAAAGAATCCGTATACTCATAATCTGAAGAAACTCTGCTCTGCAAGGTACTCATTAGTAATGTATTGTTGCTTGCATGACGAAGAATCAAGTTAAAATAATATTCTTCACAAGGAGTAAGTGGTTCATAGGTCTTTATATCTTCAATCAATCCTACATCGCCAAGAGTAATCTGCTCTGGAGTTAACGGAGCGGATGCTTTCTTAACAGTGATTTGTACATCATATATATTATATGTCTGAAGCTCAATGTATTCCTTGCGTGCCAAGCTAAGCAGAATTGCAGAATAAACGTCTGAATCGTCCTTTGGCGGCTTATGCTTGCAAAAGACTAAAGCTGCCGCAAAGTTAGGGTCTAAGTCGTTTGGAATATCTCTGAAATACTCCGGTTCCATAGCAGGTTTATAGAATACATGTTTCTTATTCATGCGTGAATTTGTTCTAAACACATAAATAATAAGCAGAACACTGACAACAATTGCTACGATAAAAATAATCATTTTCTTAACCATATAGGTAGCGGGTGCATAGGCGTATTCCTTCTGCTCGTCATAAATCTCTTCCAATACATCATCAGATGAATATAAATTTAATGGAGCATATTCGGTAAAGATATGCTTATCTTCGCCGTAGGCAACGAGGTCAAATTCTATGTATTCATTATATGGCTTAAACTGTAAGCGTTCCCCGTTGAGTTCAAAGGAGAAGGTGTAGTAGCCGGGATTCAGGGTAGCAGACCTTTCCACAGGGAAAACGTTCGAGTTTGTACCATAGGTAAAAATCTCATAATTCCCAGGGCTTGGCATATCTTCATTTGGGAAAAGGATTTGTGCCTTAAAGGATTCAAGATACTTACACGTACTTCCTGAATATAAAGCCAGATACAGGTCAGAACAGTCATTATAGCGCAGAGCAGCATTATGCATTTCATATTCGATTTCAAAGACCATTTCTTCACGGTAGACACCATCTATATAGAAAAAGACACATTCATACTGTGCGTCTGCTTCATCGTAAGGACCTTCACTGTGATACCATTTGCCTGGTCCGTAGTAGGAGCTGATGTAATCGTAATCGTCCCAGTAGAGCTTAGGACTCTCTTCATAAACTAATTCGGTTCCGTCTTCGAATATCTGCTTTACGGAATTGACCTGATAGTCAACCTTCACGCCGTCCACATAATCTTCAGGAAGGTCTCTCCACAATTCCCAGAACAGATTGGACTCGGAAGCGGCATGAACATCAAAGGTCAGACGCTCTGTTATCACAACCTTGCCTTCGCTTCCTGGTTCATCAACAACGACTGCCTTATATTCGACATCCGTTATTCTGGCATAATCATTCGGATTCAAGCTCATCTCTTCAAATACATAGGAGTATTCCGCAAGAAATGGAAGCATCATCAATGCAAATATGGCTATCCAAATGACAATAAAAGTTTTTGCTTTCATTTGTATTCCTCTCTCAGTATATTTGTTTACATAATTGAGTATATAAGAATTTGAATTGGGTGTAAAGGAATAAAAAAGAACCAACATATCAATTAATTTAGATAGGTCGGTTCTTTCTGCGTAGTTTCATTTGCATGATTTCAAGTACTTCTTCTTGGTCTGTTGTTGAAATATTATTGAAGTAATAGATGGCATGTTTTTCACGATTGGTCAGATTCTTATATCGTTCGTTGTTATTATCCATGTCCATATATTCCAGAAAACTGTCCAGCTCAGCTTTATAAGGAGCTGGCTCATCACGAAAGGTACTGTTATTCGTTTGTAATGATAATTCTATGAGCATTTCTGCTGAAACATTGTATAGTGATGCAAGATTATAAATGGTATCATTAGTTGGAATTGCTCTGTCGTTTTCATAATGACAGTATGCCTGTCTGGATATATCCAGCTGAGAGGCGACAAATTCCTGTGTATAATTAAATGATTTTCTGATATTTTTTAAGTATTGTCCAAGCGTTTTATTCGTCATAATGTTATACCCTCTTAATGAAAGTATAGACAAATTATTTAAGCAAAAGTATAATATTATGAGCAAAATAAGACACAAATGATAATATACATATCATCTACAAAATAACATGAAACAAAGGAATGAAAGCAATATGGAGCAATATATAAGAGTAAAGGAATTAAGAAAAAGCACGGGAATGAATCGTAGAGAATTTTGCGAGTATTTTCAGATACCGTATCGAACGGTTACGGAATGGGAGAGAGATACCAGACATGCGCCTGAGTATGTTATTAGATTGTTGGAGCATTATATCGAGACGGAGAAATTAGCAAAATAACATCTTGGTAGGAGTAGTTTACATATATTGATAGACGGGAATTTTTGTGGTAGCATAATAATTGAGATACTAAAATATACTTTTTGAAAAGAAAGAATTACTAATTTTGTGAATAGGTGGAGGAGTAAATAATGAAATTACTAATGAAGATAGTACAGGGAGCGTTAATAGGACTCGGAGCAGTGTTGCCAGGAATTTCAGGAGGAGTACTATGCGTTGTTTTTGGAATCTATAAGACGATTATGGAATTCCTTGCGGATCCAATTCGAAACTTTAAAACACATGTGCCAAAGCTTTTGCCGATTTTTGTGGGTATTGTAATCGGTTTTTTAGGAGTTGCAAATCTTCTTGCGATTTTGTTGGAGCGTTATCCTGCACCATCAGTGTGTCTGTTTGTCGGTTTGATTGGAGGAATGTTGCCATCGCTCTTTAGAGAGGCAGGAGAACAGGGACGTAGTAAAGCATCTTATGTCTCACTTTGTGTAGCAACAGGATTGACTTTTGCTTTGTTGATTAGCTTGCAGGTTTTTTCTGTTTCAATTACGCCTAATTTTGTCTGGTACATTTTCTGTGGCGTTTGTCTTGCATTGAGCGTAATTGCGCCTGGAATGAGCTTTTCTACATTGTTAATGCCTTTAGGATTGTATGAGCCATTTGTAGCAGGTATTGGACGACTTGATTTTGCAATTTTGATACCAGCAGGTATTGGAGCGCTTGCAACAGTTATTTTGCTTTCAAAAGCTGTAAATATGCTCTTTGAGAAGCATTACTCAGTAGCATTTCATGCAATTATAGGTATAGTAATTGCAGCAACAGTTATGATTGTTCCATATTCAAGCTTTGTTGAATCAGTAGGTAGCCTTGTAATCAATGTAATATGTCTTGCAGTCGGCGTGATTGCTGCACTTTGCTTGGATAAATTTAATCAGAAATTTTCGGTAGAATAAACGAAAGCTAATATATTTATTAAAAAAGAATAACTCTATTGATGAAAATACCAAATTGCAATAAAATATTTTAAAATTGTGATGATAATAGGATTAGAAAGAAGGATTCTATGAAGAAGAAAAAGATGCTTTTTGTGTATAATCCGAGAGCTGGTAAAGGGCAGATAAGAACTAAGTTATCAGATATCATAGAGATTTTTGTGCAGGGTGGCTATGAGGTTACTACATATGCCACAGGCAAGCAGGGCGATGCAATAGAGATAGTAGCAGATAGAGAAAAAGGCCGTTACGACGTAGTGGCTTGCTGTGGCGGTGATGGGACTTTGAATGAGGTCGTCACAGGAATGATGTCTTGCGAGGAAATACTTCCGATTGGTTATATTCCAGCAGGAAGCACCAATGATTATGCACAGAGTGTTGGTATACCGTCTAGTATGAAGAAGGCAGCACAGGCAATTGTAGATGGAAATTGTGCGGCGTATGATGTTGGTCTTTTTAATGAGAATCGATTTGTATATATAGCAGCATTTGGACTTTTTACCGAGGTATCCTATGGAACTGACCAGAATATGAAGAATCTGCTAGGACATACGGCATATATTTTGGAGGGCGCCAAGAGCTTGTCTGCTGTGAAGTCTTACCGTGTTAAGGTGGAAACGGGACAAGAGGTTATAGAGGAAAAGGTAATTTTCGGTATGATTACCAATACGAATTCTGTGGGCGGTTATAAGAAGCTGACAGACCATACGGTGAAGCTTGACGATGGAGAGTTTGAGGTAACACTTATCCGCATGCCACAGAATCCTGTGGAGCTGAATAATATTATTGTGTCGTTAGTATCAGGTAAGCTGAATGCTGAATGTATCTGTTGTATGAAGGCATCCCATATTAGAATTGAAACACAGGAGCCGATTAGCTGGACTTTAGATGGAGAGTACGGCGGAGAGCATAGAGAAGTGAATATTAGTAATGAGTCTAAGAAGCTGTTGCTATTAGGCACAAACAAATAGCGTCATGAAAATGGCGCTTTTTCTAAAGATGATGGAGGGATGAATATGCAGTACCGCAATGATAAATATGGAAATAAAATATCAGTGCTTGGCTATGGTTGTATGCGATTCACGAAAAGGTCGGGCAAAATTGATGTGGAAAAGGCTGAGCGGGAGCTGATGGCAGCATATAAAGCGGGTGTGAATTATTATGATACAGCGTATGTTTACTCTGGATGCGAGGTGCTTTTAGGGGATTTTCTTGCGAAAAATAGTATCAGAGAAAAGGTCAATATTGCGACCAAGCTGCCGCATTATCTGATTAAGACAAGAGAGGTCATGGAGAAGCTTTTTAAGGAGCAGCTAGAGAGATTAAAGACGGATTATATAGACTATTATCTGATGCATATGCTGACAGATGTAAAGACCTGGGAGAGGTTAAAGGCTTTAGGAATTGAGGATTGGATAAGAGAGAAGAAGGAGAACGGTGAAATTCGGCAAATAGGCTTTTCCTATCATGGAAATTCTGAGACCTTTTGTCAGCTGATTGATGCATATGACTGGGATTTTTGCCAGATTCAGTATAATTATCTGGATGAGCATTCTCAGGCAGGAAGAACGGGCTTGCAGTATGCGGCATCCAAGGGGATTCCTGTTATTATTATGGAGCCTCTTCGTGGCGGAAGACTGGCAAATCAGCTTCCAGACAAGGCGATAAAGCTATTTGCAGATTATGAAATACAGCATACACCCGCTGAATGGGCATTTCGCTGGCTATGGAACCAGCCTGAGGTTACCTGCGTATTATCGGGAATGAACTCACTGGAAATGGTTGAGGAGAATGTGAAGAATGCAGATACATCGCAGGTTGGTGAGTTTACTAAGAAGGAAGAGGCGCTTTTAAAGCAGGTAGTAGCTGCAATAAATGAGAAGATGAAGGTGGGCTGTACGGGCTGTGGTTACTGTATGCCATGCCCGAAAAAGGTAGATATTCCAGGCACCTTTTCTATATATAATAAGCGTTTTGTGGATGGTAAGAGTAAGGCTTTGTGGGAATATATGCAGTGTATTTTATTGCGTGGAGATTCCACATCAGCGACAAATTGTGTGGAATGCGGCAAGTGTGAGCAGCATTGCCCACAGCATATTGAGATTCGCAAGGAACTAAAGAATGCCACAAGGGAATTGGAAGGACCATTGGTCAGATTTGTGAAGAAGGTCATATCGCTAGTGGTAAAGTATTGATAGAGAATGAGGGAAGATATATGAGAGGATTACGGAAGAGTATAGTAGGAATATTGGCAGGTCTATGCATAATGCTATCAGGTTGCGGTACAGATGAGTTAGTGTTTTTGGAGGATAAGGATTTAATTGCGGCAGGAGATTCCTATATTGCTGTGATAGAGGATGGCAATGTACGGGTAGCCTGTGATGCAGATATGTATAATCGCGAGATTATTCAGGAGACAAGCTGGAGTGATGCAGTACGATTAATCAAAAATGATGACGCGCCCGCAGGCATATCTGCTGAAGGGAAGATACTACCTGCGAAGGGAGAGAGCGTGGAAGAGCTTGAGCAGGATATGCAGGCGACTTTGAAAGAGATAGAAGAAGCAAAAGGTAATGTAGGCGTCATGTTTGGCATAGAGGTAACGAATGCAGAAGGAATGATGCAGTGGACGAATTTGCGACAGGTGTATGGCAATTATCCATACTTTGGGGGCTTTGGACTTTGCAAGGATGGAAGTATATTGGAGCAAGGTATATTAGATATTGGGTTAAGTGGCGAAGAAATCGCACAGATTCAATCATGGAAGAATATAAAAGAGCTTGCATTGGCGTATTCGGGAAGCTTTGTTGCGGGATTAAATAGTGACGGCGTGGTAACAACTATTAACTTCGAAGATATTAATTGGACCAATATCCAGTCTATCGAGTCTGGAAGAATTATGTTGTTTGGTTTGACAAAGGAAGGTACAGTGCTTCACTCAGACCCAGGTTTCAATCGAGAATATTCCACGGAAGCTATGAAGGATATTGTGTTTATTGCCGCAGGATATGATAATGAGGAGAATCTGGATGTAGTGTATGGTATTACCAAGGACGGCAAGGTAGTAGACCGTTTTGGTACAGAGTTAGAGGGATTTGAGGATATTGTAGAGATTGATGTAACTACGATGTCACCGACGGTCGTTATTGGACGTAAGGCAGATGGAACGATTTGCGTCAGTGAGAATGCGGATGAAGCTATGAAGCAGAAGATTATGGGCTGGTAGTTATGTAAGCTTGTTGAATTTGGCGGGAGTCGTTATAATTATATTATGATGAAAAAGAAAATAATTAATAACAAAATTTCATATTTGAAGCCTGTGGACGCAATTATTTTAGTTGTTGTCTTTGTGATGTTTGTTGTGCTGACAATAGGTGTTAGTGTAGGTACCTACAGCTACAAAGAGAATCAGGTTCTTTTGATTAAGGATTGTATGAATATATTTTCCGATAATCAAAAGGTACAATTTCAACAGTTTGTAGATAGTAAGGTAGCAGTTTTGGAGGGATTGGCGCAGTATCCTGACATTTATAAGATGGATGAGACCATGCAGAAGGAATTCATAAAGGGACGTTCTGAGAAGCTGGGATTTCATCATATCTTTATTATGCGTGACGATGGAACGGGCTATTATATTGATGAAGGGGTTATCAGAGAGCAGGGAGAGGAACCCTTTTATCAGTCTGTCATGGAGAATGAGGTTTATATTACAGAGCCGTTTTATAGCTCTGAACATATTACAATGACAGTAAGTGTTACAATTCGCGATAAATATAAGCAAAAGGTAGGTGCACTTTGTGGTGCATTTGAATTGACTGAGATTGAAGAGTTATTTGCGCAGAATGAAATGTTTCTTGACGGAAAGCTTTGGCTGATTAATCGTCAGGGCAATTATATTGTTGCTGATGATGTGAATAAGATATATTCTCAAGAGAGTGTTTTTAATGAAGCGGAGGCAGATTATCGGCTGATTCAAAAGGCATTTGAAGAAAAGGCGGATCAGGAAGGAACTGTCGTACAGAATGGAATAGAATATATTGCGAATGTGACCTATCTTTCAGGATATGATTGGGTTATTGTACAGTGTGTGGAGGAGAGTACAATCTATAAGGATTTGTTATACATAGACCTGTGGAGCTATTTCTCTATTTTTGTGATTTGTAGCATTATTGTTTGCGTTGTTCGAATCATACTTTATTGGTACCAGTCCATGAAGGACGTGAATATGGATACGTTAACAAAGTGTAACAGTCGTGTTGCCATGCATAATCTGTTAGGCAGGCTGGGTAGCGATTATCAACATAGTATTGCTCTTATTTATTTTGATTTGAATAAATTCAAGTATGTGAACGATACCTTTGGACATGATGAGGGTGATAAGATTCTGCGTATTTTTGCAGATGTTTTATCTGAAATATTCCGTAAGTATGGACATGTAGGACGTCTTGGCGGAGATGAGTTTTTAGTAGTAGGATTGAATTTGTCTGAGGACGAGGTTCAGAGTCTGTGTCATGCGGTTGAGGAGAGATTAAAGGAGAGAAGTACCGAGTTAAAATATGATTATGTCATCAGTACATCATATGGTTATGCAATCCGTGAAAAAGGAAGTCATTTGTTGCTGGATGATATATTGACACTGGCTGATGAGAATATGTATCGTTTCAAGGAAGCGAAACATAGGACAGACGAGAAGAGTTGACGATATAAATAAAGAAACACCTTCAAGTATTAGTGTTTTACTAATATCTGAAGGTGTTTTTATTCCAATAAGCCGTCTCGCGAAGCGTGGCGGTGTTTGGTTGTTATGAAAGATGAATTCTTTGAATCAGCTGATTACTTAAATCCTTCCATTCGAAACGGTTATCTTCTATAATCATATAACCATGATGGCTGTTTTCCTTGGGGATGGCTATAGAGCCTGGATTCATATAAATAAAGGAATCGTGTTCGGCATATTTGGGGATATGAGTATGACCACAGAGCAGAATATCCTTGCTGCGTAGAAGCGGAGGATTATTCTCGCTGAAATGATGTCCATGTGTAGCATATATAATATTGCTTCCAATAGCTATAATACAGTACTCTGCCATGATAGGAAATTCCAGAACCATTTGGTCAACCTCTGTATCACAATTACCTCGTACACACAATAATTTGTCTTTGCGTTCATTTAACATTTGAATGACAGCTTTGGGGTTATAATCCTTTGGCAGGTCATTTCTAGGTCCATGGTATAAAATATCCCCTAATAAAAGTAATCTGTCTGCGCCTTCTCTCTCAAAGGTCTCCAGCATCTTCTCGCAATAATATGCAGAACCGTGTATATCTGATGCAACCATCCATTTCATAAAAATTCCCCCTACTCGTATAGCACTGCAGCAAAAGCAATGCGCTATTTGATTTACATAATTTTTATTTTAATTGTAAGAAAAATATGGTAGTGTGTAAAGTAGGAAAATATATTATGGCGAAGTTTATATAAGATATAGAGGGCATTATGAAAATCGTTAATTTGATGGAAGATACAAAGGGTGTAGATGGATGTATAAATGAGCATGGGCTATGCTTTTATGCAGAAACAAATAAGCACAAGCTGTTAGTGGATACAGGAGCAAGTGACGCAATTTTGGAAAATGCTAAGACATTGGGAATAGATTTGGCACAGGTGGATACAGTAGTGATTAGTCATGGGCATTACGACCATACAGGTGGACTGTTGGCATTTGCCAAGGAGAATCCAAATGCTAAGATATACATGCGGGCAAATGCAGGAAGAGCTTACTACAGCATTAAGGAGCAGGGAGAGAAGTATATTGGTATTCATCAGGATATATTGAAGCTGCCCCAGTTAGTATTGGTAGAGGGAGATTTACAGATTGATGAAGAGCTGTCGCTTTTTACGAATGTGACAGGAAGAAGGTTCTGGGCAAAAGGAAATCTGTTATTAAAACGTAAGGATGGAGAGCATCTGGTGCAGGATGAGTTTGAGCATGAGCAGTGTCTTGTGGTAACAGAAGGTGAAAGAAATGTATTGTTCTCAGGCTGCGCACATAATGGCATACTGAATATTCTCGAGAAATACAGGGAATTATATCAAAGCTATCCTGATATGGTGGTAAGCGGATTTCACATGATACAGCAGGAATATACACCAGAGGATATAGAGAATATCAGACAGACAGCAAGAGAACTGGCAAAGCTGGATTGCATTTTCTATTCGGGACATTGCACGGGACAGCTTGCGTTGGATGTAATGATAGAAATTATGCAGGAGCAGTTACATCAGATACACAGTGGAACAAGGATTTTGTAGAGGAGGAAGCAGATGACATATCAGGAGATTAAGGAGAATGCGGAGGTTCGCACATTCATCAAAAAGGGAAATGCATATTTAGATACTTTAGGTTATACGGATCATTCGGAAGCACATTGCGCATTGGTGGCAGAGCGGGCAGGAGAGATTCTTCGCAAATATGGTTATTCGGAGCATGAGATTGAGCTGGCAAAGATTGCAGGCTTTATGCATGATATTGGAAATGGAATAAACCGTAAGCATCATGCAGAGTATGGTTCTATTCTGGCAAATGAGATTTTGAGAAATACAGATATGCCGTTAGAAGACAGAGTAGAAGTGGTAGCTTGTATCGCGAATCATGATGAATCTACAGGTGGCGCGATTGATGCAATTTCAGCAGCGTTGATTATAGCAGATAAGACAGATGTTAGACGAAATCGAGTTAGATGTACGGATAAGGCAAGCTTTGATATTCACGACAGAGTAAATTACGCAGTAACAGGAGCGGAATTAGTTGTAGACACAGAGAAAAAGCTGATTACATTGAATCTGCAGATTGATGAATCCATCTGTACTATGTTGGAGTACTTCGAAATATTCCTGCAAAGAATGATTATGTGTAGAAGGGCAGCAGAATATTTTGGCTCGAAGTTTAAGCTGACAGCCAATGGAAGCAAAGTATTGTAAAGGGAGAAGAAGGAAATGGGCTTAGAATTTCAGACAGCTACATCACCAGAAGAGGGAGGAATACCTACAGGTGCTGTGGAAGCATTTATAAAAGAGATAGGAGAAAAGCAGCTGGCGTTACATGGTTTTATGCTGCTTCGCGGAAAGACGATTTTGGCAGAGCGCTATGTTAAGCCATTTTCAAGAACAGCAAATCATCGTATGTATTCCATTACAAAATCTTTTACATCTTTGGCAATTGGATTGTTAGTACAGGAGGGGAAGCTTGCGTTGACAGACAAAATATGTGACTATTTTTCAGAGAAGCTTCCAAAAGAGGTAGATGAGCGCATTGCGGCTATGACAATTAGAGATATGCTTTGTATGTCTTCTGCACATAGGATGACAACCTACAAGCGATATGACGGAGACTGGGTGGAATCATTTTTTCATCTGAAGCCATCTCACCAGCCAGGTACTGTTTTTAGCTATGATACTTCAGCTACACATACCTTGACTGCATTGGTAGAGAAGCTTACAGGAAAAGAACTTCTTGCATATTTGAAAGAAAAGTTTCTGGATAAGCTTGGCTTTTCGGATGGTGCATACATATTGAAGGAGCCTGCAGGTGTTTCTATGGGCGGCAGCGGACTGGTGTGTCCGATAGAGGACCTTGCAAAGGTTGCATACCTGTGTAATCACTATGGGGTATTAGATGGTGAGGAATTATATCCGTCACAGTATCTGAAGGAAGCGACAAGTAAGCAAATCGGTACACCTTTGCAGGTAATACAGGATGAGAGAGAAGGCTATGGTTATTATTTTTGGCGTGCAAGAAAAGATGGCTTTTGTATGTATGGCATGGGAGGACAGCTTGCGGTTTGCTTTCCACAGCATGATTTCGTTTTCCTGACAATTGCAGATATGCAAGGAAGCGGAGTTGCCTTACAGCCCTTATATGATGCTTTTTATAACCATATCTATCCGTATGTAGTTGGTGAAACTGTGGAAAAAACAATTGTAACAGAAGAAAAATGTGGATTAAGCTTGCCGATACCAAAGGGAGAGCTGAGTTCAACGTTAGGAAGTCAATTGTTTGGTAAGAAAATCTTATTTGATTCGAATGAATTAGGATTGAAGTATGCAAAGGTAGAGTATCGCGAGACTGATAAAAAGGGCAGTTTGAAATATGAAAACGCATACGGAGTTCATAGGATTGCATTTGGAATGGGCGAGTTTGTAGAGCATAGCTTTCCTGAGGTGGAATATCCTGCGGTGACGGCAGCAGTGTGGGAGCAGGAGAACAGGTTGGTGCTTCGCAGCTTTCTTCTTGGAGATAACCTTGCAAATCTATGGATAGAAATTGGTTTTTGTGGAGAACGTGTCAGCGTGCATATGAAGCGTGCGGCAGAGAATTTTCTGAATCACTATGACGGCTTTGCGGGTGGAATTATTCAGGTATTTGAAGAGTGCTGAATGACAGAGATAACATAAATTGTATATATATGATAAAATAATTATTTAATTTAATAAAAACAATGCATATGTGTTGAAAATAAACTGAATCAATGCTAAAATAATTCTAGATTGACAGCGAATGGGACAGGCGATAAAAAAGTACTTATCGTCTGTCTTTTTCTCTATAGATTTAGAGTGTAATGGCTATACAAATGTGTGATAGAAGAACATTGAGGAGGGCATGATATGGAAGAGAAGAATATGCTGGAGAAAAAGGGGCTGAAATTTAAGCTGATGTTTCAGGTTTTATTTTTGGTAGCGGCACCTATGCTGTTGTTTGTTGCAATCGCTGTGTTTTCTATTAGCACAGTTGCAACCAATGTATCAGATTCCATGGTTAAGCATGAGTTGAATACTGCACAATATGCGTTTGAGGTTGCGGTTGGAAATCTTGGTTCGGGTACCTTCGTTGTAAATAACGATAAGTTGTTTAAGGGCAAAAAGGGTGTTACGGATAATCAGGAATTATTTGATAACTTCAAGAGCAAGGTTGGATTGGAAGTAGAGGTATACTACGGCAATATTCGATATGCGACCAGTATTCGAGACGAAAATGGCAATCCGATTTTATATGAGGAAGCAGATGCAGATATTTATGAAAAAGTTGTAGTAAATGGAGAAAATCATTTTGTAGAAGCAAAAGAAATAGAAGGAACTACCTATGTGGGGTTGTATGCGCCTCTATATCAATACAATAAGCCTGATATCATTGGTATGACTTTCGTTGGTTTGGATAAGGCAACGGTAGATGCTACTTATAAAACCTTGATGCAGGAAAGTATTGTGTTCTTATTAGTTATTTTTGCAATTACAATTGTTTTGGCAGTGCTTTTCGTAGTGAAGCTGGTACAGGCAATTAAGCATGTTATTGTGAATTTGGAAGAGGTTGCAGAAGGTAAGCTTGACCATGAGGTTGGTAATAAGCTGATGAAGCGAGGAGACGAGATTGGCGATATTGCAAGAAGTGTTCAGTCATTGATTCAAGGGCTTGCTGAGATTATTGTGACTATTCTTGATGTATCAGGAAAGCTGGATAAGATTTCGCTCAGATTCAGTAATTCCTTTGGCGTTATGTCAGATTCCATTGCGAATGTTAATGTAGCTGTTGAAGAAATGGCAAAGGGTGCTTCTCAGCAGGCGGAAGAAACACAGACAGTAAGTAATTCTGTGCAGGATATGGGTGAGGCGATTGATGGAACCGCAGTTCATATCAATAATCTTGCAGACAGTACGGATAAGATGCGCGATTACAATAAGACTGTTAACAGTACATTGGATGAGCTGCTGAAAATCAGTAATCAGACTAAGGAAGCCTTTGAAGTTGTATATGAGCAGACGAGCGTTACGAATCAGTCAGCAAATGAGATTCAGGAAGCAGCTAATGTCATTACAGATATCGCAGACCAGACAAATCTCTTGTCATTAAATGCAAGTATCGAAGCGGCAAGAGCTGGTGAGCATGGTAAGGGCTTTGCGGTAGTTGCAGATGAGATTAGAAAGCTTGCAGAGCAGTCTGCACAGTCGGCAACACAGATTACAGGTATTATTGAGGTATTGATTAAGAATTCGAATACTACAGTAGATACGATGAAGAATGTGACAGAGAAGATAGAGTTACAGGGTAATGAACTGAATCAGACGCAGGAAGTATTCCAGTCTCTGAATGTAGAGATTGAAGAGGTCGGAAGTGCAGTAGATGCAATTCGTGAGGAGACAAATAATCTGAATCACTTAAAGGAAACAGTTATGTCTTATGTGGAGAATCTGGCAGCAATTGCACAGGAAAACGCTGCAAGTACAGAGCAGACCTCAGCGGCAATGCAGGAGCTTGGAGTTCAGGTTGGAGATTGTAGTACAGATGTAGAGGATATTTTAAGTATGTCATCCGTTCTTGCTGCAAATACAAGAAAGTTCCAGTTAAAGGGCGACACAGAGGTTGTTATGGAGAGTGATGAACCATTCGATGTATATGAAGAAAAAACTGCAGTTAAGGAAGTGATTGTGCCTGAATATGCGGAACCTACGGAATCCATAGTAGAGGAAGAACAATCAGAAGCAGAAGAAAAAGAAGAGACAGAGAATGATACAAAATAATTACAAAGGGGAATACAGACATGAAGAAGCGATTGCTATTAGCATTAATGAGTTTGGCACTGCTTGGCACATTAGGAGGCTGTCAGAGTGTTGCGAATGAAGAAGCAGCAGATATAGATGGAGAAGCAGTAACTGAAGAGACAGTAGAAGAAAGTGGTCCTGTACAATTAACAGTATGGGCGGAAGAAGATAATTTTACCATGCTTGAAGGCATGATAGAAAGTTTTAAAGCGAAGTATGCAGGAGAAGCTGAGTTTGAATTTACTTTGGCTGTACAAAGTGACTCAGGTCTTAGAGATGTGTTGTTGGGTGATGCGCATGCAGGTCCTGACGTATTTCATTTCCCTGATGACCAGCTTAACAGTTTGATTGCTGGTGGTATATTAGAGGTAGTACCTAACGCAGATAGTGTAAAAGCAGCTAATACAGCAGAGTCAGTAAATGCAGCTTCTTTAAATGGTAAGCTGTACGCATACCCGATGACTGCGGATAATGGATATTTCCTTTATTACAATAAGGACTATTTAACAGAGCAGGATGTTCAGACTTTGGATGGCGTTTTGGCGGCTGCAGAAGCAGCAGGAAAGAAGTTTTCCATGGAGCTGAATTCTGGCTGGTATATGTATGCGTTCTTTGGCGGAGCGGGTATGGAATTGGGACTTAATGACGATGGTGTTACAAACTATTGTAATTGGAACACGACAGAAGGCAGCTATACAGGTTTGGATGTAGCAGAGTCTATTATGAATATGATTGCGCATCCAGGATTTATGTCAACGCCTGATGGAGAGTTCCCAACAAATGCAAAAGAAGGAACTGTAGTTGCAGCTATTAGTGGTGTATGGAATGCGATATCGGTAAAGGAAGCATGGGGAGATAACTATGGAGCGGTTAAGCTGCCGACGTTTACCTGCAAGGGACAACAGGTACAGATGTCTTCCTTTACAGGTTATAAAATGGTAGGCGTGAATTCATATTCTAAGAATGCAGAGTGGGCTCACAAGTTTGCAGAATGGATTACAAATGAAGAAAATCAGACGATTCGTTTTGTGGAGAGAAACCAGGGACCTTCAAATATTAATGCAGCAGCATCTGATGAGGTTATGAAAGTGCCAGCTATTAAGGCAGTTATTACACAGTCGGAATTTGGTGCATTACAGCGTGTAGGTAATAATTTCTGGACTCCGAGCTCAGATTTTGCCAATGTTCTATTAGAAGGTAACACGGCACAAACCCCGTTGCAGGAGCTTTTAGACACGATGGTAAGTGGTATTACTGCATCGACAGTAAAGTAGGCGGGAGGATAATCATATGAATACAAAGAAGAAAATGCGTTTAAGTCTGAGAGTTACGATTTTGCTCCCTGTTATTGTTTTGTGGATTGTATCTTTAGTTTCTAATTTACAAGGTAATACCAATATTGGAAAAGTAAATACATCAGCTACAGAAATTACAGATGAATATATGCCTAGAATTGCGGAGCTTAGCGAGATACAGAATAGTGTGCAGGTATTACATAAAATGGCATTATCCCACATTATAGCTACTGATTTGGAGACTATGGTCGAATTAGTGGATTCTATAAAAGCACAGCAAGTCGAGCTGGACCAGATGTTAGCAGAATATAAGAAGCATGTGTCAGCAGATGGATTAGAAGCGTATGAAGCTATGCTGGCATCTTATGAAGGAATTAAGTATGAAATCGTTGATTTGATGGCATTTAGTGGATTGGGCAGCAAGGAAGCAGCGTACTTTGTTGCAAATGGTGCATTGTCAGAGTATGTAAAATCAATGGAAGATTATATTGATACGATGGTAGAGCTTGCGAATAGTGGTGCTTCGACGGCGCGCGTATCATTACAGGATGTATATGCAGGAGCACTTACTTCAAACTCTATTATGGTAGTGATAAGTATTGTTGCTTTGGTTGCAGCACTTTATATTGTGTTGATGATTGTGCTTCGTCCACTTGTTAAAATTGAACGTGAGATTAAGGGCATTGTTAAGAATATTGAAAATAATGAAGGCGATTTGACACAGAGAATTACAATTATGTCCAATGATGAAATTTCAGATATTGCAGGAGCTATGAATGTATTTATTGAGAATCTGCAGGAAATCATGAAACTTATTGTTGGAAATACAAATCGAATGGAAGTTGTTGTAAGTGAGGTTAGAGGAAGTATTCAGACCTCTAATGATAGCGTATCCGAATTGTCTGCGGTTACACAAGAGCTTTCAGCAACGATGGAAGAGATTGGCAGTTCATCTAACATAATCAATGGTAATGTAGAATCTGTTCGTGATGATGTTGAACTGATTGCTGAAAAAACAAAAGTAATCAATGACTATTCTTCAGAGATGAAAGCAAATGCGGATAAGATGGAAAAGGATGCCAAGGTTAACATGGAGCAGACAGGACAGAAGGTAACTGAAATTCTTGATGTACTGAATCAGGCGATTGAGGAAAGTAAAAGTGTTGACCAGGTTAATAGTCTTACGAATGAGATTCTTGGTATTTCAAGTCAGACGAACCTTTTGGCATTAAATGCTTCCATTGAGGCGGCAAGAGCAGGTGAAGCTGGTAAGGGCTTTGCAGTAGTAGCAGATGAAATCAGACAGTTGGCTGATTCAAGCCGTGTAACAGCTAATCGTATCCAGGAGATTAATGGTGTTGTTATGAAGGCGGTACATAATTTATCAGGACATGCCAATCAGCTTGTTGAGTATATGCAGGAATCAATTCTTCCTGAGTTTGGTAACTTTGTAGAAAACGGCGTTCAGTATCGTGAGAATGCAACCTATATTCAGCAGTCCATGGATGAGTTCATGGCAATGACATCAGAGCTTCGAAATGCAGTAACGGAGATTAATGAGTCTATTAGTACGATTACGCGTGCCATTGAAGAGGGTGCATTGGGAGTTTCAAGTACTGCGGAGAAAACTCAGAGTTTGGTTAAAGATATGGAAAAGATTAATGATCAGATGGAAGAAAATAAAGAAATTGCAGTACTTCTTCAAGAAGGAACCGATGTATTTAAGAAATATTAAAGAGTGTACTATAAAAAATGATTGTCATTTGGGCAATCATTTTTTTATGTTAACAAATTTCTCCAAATATATTGATTTTTCAGTCAAAATGCGATTAAATAAAAGTGTAGTAATTCTCTGGTAACAGGGGTGAGGAAGGGGTATAAATATGAGTAATTTTGACGAGAGAACAAATCATGATGTAGCGATTATTCCAAAGGGAACTGTCATCAATGGTAATATTATTATTGATGGTAAGCTTGAGATGTATGGAACGATTAACGGAGACATTGAGTCTAAGTCCCGTGTTAATATATGTGGAGATATTAACGGCAACATTAAGGCAGAGGAGATTTTCGCAAAGGATTCCTTTATCGAGGGAAATATTGAGTGTGAGAAGGCAATTGCAGTTCGTGAGAATACGGTTGTGTTAGGTGATATTTCTGCTGACAGTCTGGTAGTAGACGGCGCGATTCAGGGTAATCTTGATATTAAGGGATGTGTAACAATCGGGGATAAGGCAATTATTGACAGTGACATTAAGGCAAAGTCTATCGAGGTGAGCAACGGCGCAGCATTGAATGGACATTGTTCATTATGCTATGCAGATATTACACCACAGAAGTTTTTCCCTGAGACAGAGGCTGTTGTAGAGAAGATGCCTGTGAATAACAAAGATAAGAAACGTAAGGTAAGTTAATAGAGTATGAGCGAATATTGTGTAGGAAGCGTAAAGGATACCACAGTAATAGATACCGAGGAGATTTTGGACTTTGCCAATATGGTGTTTAGTATGTCATCGGGAAGTATTGATTTTCGAAGAACTCTACCTAAGGCGTATCTGGCGGAACGCGCTATGATACCGACACATCATATGATAAAGGAAGAGGGACGAATCAAGGCTTTGATAGATGTTTATCCTGGTAAGCTTTGTCTTGGACAGGAGAGTCTTTCTTATGGATATATTGGCACGGTTAGTGTACATCCTCGCGCACGTTCCAAGGGCTATATGATTGAGCTTATGAAGAATGCAGAGGATCAGCTTCGTCGTGACGGGGCTGATTTTGTTTTACTGGATGGTAATAGGCACAGATATCAGCACTATGGTTTTGAGAAGGCAGGTATGAAGTACTGCTTTAATATTACAAAAGACAGTATACGTCATTATGTGAATTCTCAGAGTCAGGAATGTGGACAGAAGGATAAGATTTATTTTGAGTTTGTGGATAGTGTAGAGCATGATGCAGTTGAAGTGATGTATGAGCTGTATCAGAAGCGTAATGTGACTGCAAGGCATGATAAGGAAGAGTTTTATCTTTGCCTGTGTGGTTGGGAGGCAAATACCTATGCGGTTATGCTGGATGATGAATGTATAGGATATTTCAATACAACAGCAGAGGATGACAGTGTTTATGAATTTGCACTAAAGGATATATCGCAGCTGCCAATGGTGATATGGGCTTTTATGCAGGAAATGGAGCCGCAGGAGCTTGGTATCAATGTTGGCATGGATGAGGTTGAAGCGATTACAATTCTAGACTCTTGCAGCGATTATTACACGCTGAATATGTCGCATCAGATGAAGATTCTTAATTATGAATCTGTTTTGAGATTTCTGTTGATGTGGAAGCAAAGAGCAGAAGGCAGCTTAGCGGATGGCTGCTTTGTGATAGGCGTAAAGGATATACAAACTAATTATTTCATAAAGGTATCAGATGGTAAGATAGAGGTAGAAGAGACTTCTGAAAAGGCGGATGTGGTATATAGCGGTCTGGAATTGGTAAGAACGCTGACTACAAGCTATTATTTTCATGAGGTCAGAAGGGCAGAAAGCCCGTTACGGAACGCACCTACAGGGTGGTTTCCATTACCGTTTTATCTGCCTGTTACAGATGCATTTTAAAAGGGTGTCGCAAATGCGACACCCTTTATTACGATTTGTTATGCGCAAGAATGAGCTTGTCTCATTCTTGCAAATGCTTGTCTTTGACAAGCATTTTGTTATAAGAAGATATACTTACATACGAACAATACTGAAAGTACATACATCAAAGGAGAAACCTTCTTTGCCTTACCGCAGAACACATTGATTACAACATAAGAGATTGTACCCATTACGATACCCTCTGAGATGCTGTACATCAAAGGCATTGCTAAGAAGCAAAGGTAAGCAGGTACTGCTTCGATAGGATCGTTGAAATCTATCTGTGTAATAGATGAAACCATAAGGAAACCAACGAAGATCAAAGCTGGAGCTGTTGCAAATCCTGGGATTGCAGTGAAAATTGGTGCAAAGAAGATTGCAAGTAAGAATAAAAGGCCTGTTGTCATAGCTGAAAGACCAGTTCTTGCACCAGCACCAACACCTGCAGAGCTCTCTACGAATGTAGTAGTTGTTGATGTACCAAGCACAGCACCAACTGTAGTTGCTACAGCGTCAGCAAGTAATGCACCCTTGATACGAGGAAGCTTCTCGTCCTTATCGAGGAAGTTTGCCTTTGTTGAAACACCAATTAATGTACCGATTGTATCAAAAATATCAACAAATAAGAATGCAAACATAACAGCGAAGAAATTAAAGATATCTACATTTGAAAAATCTGCTGCAAAGCACTGACCAAAGGTCTTGCCAATAGCTGAGAAATCTGTAATTCCAAAGCTTGGATATAATGAATAATAGCCTGCATCAGGAGCTGGAACGTATACGCCAATAGCCTGCATAATCATACCAAGTACCCATGTAGCAACGATACCGATAAGGATAGAACCCTTAACATTCTTTACATACATAACTGCTGTAAGGAATAAACCAATTAAAGCAAGTAATGCACAGATACCCTGTGTGCTGAAGTTTGCTGTAAAGTCTACATAAGATAATAATGTAGAGCTGTTATCAACAACTAAATCTGCTCCCTGCAAACCGATAAAGGCAATGAAAAGACCGATACCTGCACTAACACCCTTTTTCAGTGTTGAAGGAATCGCATTAAAGATTGCTTCACGAACATTTGTTAATGATAATACGATGAAGATGATACCTTCAACGAATACTGCCATAAGGGCAATTTTCCAGTCATATCCCATGCTTCCACATACGGTAAATGCAAAGTAAGCATTTAATCCCATACCAGGAGCTAATGCAAATGGATAGTTTGCCATAAGTGCCATACATGCTGTTCCGATGAAGGAAGCAAGACAAGTTGCGATAAGTACTGCAGTAGCGTCCATGCCTGAAGCTGATAACAGACTTGGATTGACAGCTAAGATGTAAGCCATCGTCATAAAGGTAGTGATACCACCCAATACTTCTGTTTTGACAGTAGTATTGTTCTCTTTGAGTTTAAAGAGTTTTTCTAACATTTTGGGACCCCCATTCAATTATAGTAAGTGTAAAATAAAAGTAGAAGAACCATTTGTAAACAAATGGCAATTCTACTCGTATTATACAACATATTGGTGTAAATTAGTATACTGTATATAAAATTAATATTTATACAAATTTAATAATTATTCCATAAATTTCCATGTATAAAGATTCTGAGCACCGCACTTAGAACAAGGTACGCTATACTGTTCAAATACAAACATCTTAATCTGGTCTTCTGGAATGGATGGTTCAACAATACGGCTCTGACCGCATTTGCAAAGGAATAAAACTTTGCGATTAACGTGAACCTTCAGACTTTCGCCACGTAATCCAAGAACCTTTTCAATATATTTGATTTGTTCTTCAGTGTGAACACCGCATTCTTCTAAAGCCCACTTATATTCATCTCGAATAATATGCAGTTCATTGGATGGAAGCTTACTATAGTGCATTTCTAATTTTTGTTCCGTAAACATATTTCCCCTTCTTTCTATAGATATATCTGAGTCATTACAATAGATTACTAAACGCAATTCTATTTTAAGTATAACACAAATTGTCATACAAATAAAAGCTATTGTTTGTATAATTCTGAAAACAATGCAATTCATAATTTCTTCCTTGAATTCACTTGAGTTTAGGATTTTTTTAACCGATATATACTATAGCCCTAATTATCGTACGAATGAGAAAACGTGTTTTCGAGTTATCGAAGAGGTCTTTAGGTGCCGAGGTGTAAAAGGATTTACACGAAGATATCAATAACAGGTATTGTCACATGGAGGTGGCATGGAAGGTGAACAGTAGATCATTATTGTTTCTTTCGAAGGTTGCGGATATCAAGGCACAGGCTACAACTGCGCAGGATCTTAGAAAGGATGCGCCTGGGATAGCAGAGATGATACAGAAGTATCTGCATAATCCCGCAATGCAGCTATCTTCCATGGAACAACCGCCTAGAAGCTGGAAGGAAGCGAAGCGTGATGCGAAGACTAGTCACTATTTAACAGTTGTGGAGGTGTCTCAGATTGCCAATCAGAGAAAAAGAGACGCAGAAGAGAGGGCAGCGGGGAAAGACGGGAAAGAACAAAGAAAGTCCGAGCTGATACATCCGGACAGCATAGAGCGTAAGACCAGACGGGATGAATTGCGTAGAAATGCTTTTGAACGCTTAAACATTTCTGTTAATCAGGCAGGATATTTACTTTATTCCTATGACAAAGCAGGCGAGCTTAGTATTATGGGAGATGAAATTACCCCAGGGACTTACGGCGACCAAATTACACACGGAGATTTTACTGGAAAAGCATAAATGCAGGCTGATGAAGATTGGCTTGCATTTTTTGTGTAAAAAAATAAAATAAATGTGATATTTTACCTTTTCAAATCGTTCATGTATTGAAAGGCCTTTCGAAAATAGGAGGATTAGTTTGAACACGAAAGAATATGAACGTATCGCAGGACTTTATTTGGATTGTGTCTACAGAGTTGCGATTAACGGATGTAAGAATTATGCAGATGCAGAGGATGTTGTGCAAAATACATTTATCAAGCTGTGGGAAAAAGAGAATAATTTTGAGGATGATGATCATGCCAGAAAGTGGCTTATCAGGGTGGCTGTTAATGAATGTAACAGCTTGTGGAGAACACCGTGGAAGCGTCACACAACATCTTTGGAGGAAGTTACGCAAGAGCCAGTATTCTCTACACCTGAGAGAAGCACGCTATATGAAACGGTCAGAGAGCTTCCGATAAAGTACCGTCAGATTGTTCATTTGTACTATTTTGAGGAATATAGTGTCAGAGAGATAGCGGGAATTATGAATCTTTCGGAAACGGCGATTCAAACCAGATTACTCCGAGCAAGGAAAATGTTAAAGGAAAAATTGAAGGAGGCATGGCAATGAACAGTGAAATGGAAAATAAAAAATATTATCAGGAAGCCTTTCATGAGGTACATGCTCCTAAGGCATTGACAGGAAAGGTGATGGATATGACAAGAAGAGAAAAAACAGGTTATACTTTTGTAAAGAAGTTCGCAATGACAGCGGCGGCTTTGGCGACATTATTTGTAGGAAGTAATGGAGTAGCATATGCAGCAACAGGTAGTACATGGGTAAATGATATCATAGTGTATCTTAATGGAACAGAATGTGATGTTGATGTAGAAAGAACAGTTGATGAAGATGGAAACATTAATTATTCAATTACGACAGAGGTGCAGGACGGTGCTGCAGTATATGTTACAGCTACCAGCACAGAGGAGGATGCACCAGGAGAGATATATATTGATGTTATGGATGCAGATACAGCGCCAGAGGTCATCGAGGTTAATGGAGTTACTTACTTTACCTATGGTGATTTGGCAATTGATATCACAGAGGACTTGAAGGATGGCGAGGCATCTGGTACCTTTGAGAAGGATGGTGTTACACAACAGTATATAGTAACTGGCAGTGCTGGAGAATGGTCTGTACAGATAGAAAAATAAAAAAAGCCCTATAAAAGGGAGGATGCCAAGTAACTTTAGTTACTTTGCATTTATTATGAAAAAGTTATTATAAGTAATGTTATCACTTATGTGTTTGCTGTATCTTATGGTTATAGTATAGATAAATTTCGTGTCTAAATCGTGTGTAGTTCTTGAACATTTTTGAAAAGAATTATGAACAAAATATGAATAAGCTCTTGAAAAAATTCAAGAGCTTATCAGAAATTAAAATATATTGTCGAAAAATAACTATAAATAAGTTAAAAAACACAAATAAAAGACTTTTTAGAAACCGTATTTAACAGGCTCATCGTAGGTTTCGCCGAAGCAGTCTACAGTAACCTTTTTCATAATCTGTGGCTCTAATGGTCTGTCTGCATAGTCAGTCATTGTCTCTGCGATTTTGTTCACATTTTCCTGACCCTCGATAACCTTACCGAAAGCAGCATATGCACCGTCAAGGTGTGGAGAGTTCTTATGCATAATGAAGAACTGTGAGCCTGCTGAGTTAGGCATCATGCTTCTAGCCATAGATAATACACCCTCAGTGTGCTTTAAATTATTAGCAAAGCCGTTCTGTGCGAACTCGCCAGCGATAGAGTAGCCTGGACCACCCATGCCTGTTCCGTCAGGACATCCGCCCTGAATCATAAAGCCGTTGATGACTCTGTGGAAAATTAATCCATCGTAGTAGCCCTTGCTTACAAGACTGATAAAGTTATTAACCGTATTTGGAGCGACCTCAGGATAAAGCTCTGCCTTAATGATATCGCCGTTTTCCATTTCAAATGTTACAACAGGATTCTGTGCCATTTTCATAATCTCCTTTATTCTATTTTCCATAATGACTAATGAGTAATCATAATGGTTGCTCTTTTATTGTATTCCCGATATTTCGTAAAGTCAAATGTTATGTTATCATGAAGCTTAAGGAAGCATTTACGGTAAGAAAAGGACATAGAGATAAATGAACAGTGTATACATCTATCTTCCGAGGCTGCATTGGCAGTTAGGAGATGAAAATTATGCGGTTGTAATAGAGCAACTAATAGAGAAGCTGGCTAAGAAAAATACAGGTTTTTGCGAGGTGTTAGCATATCCTGAGGAGCAGGCACTTGAAATAATTGATGAGTCAGCAAATGAATGGAACAGAGAAATTCTGGTTATCACAGATTCTGCGATGGTGGCTAAGCATTGCTCTGAGTGGATGATTCCCTATGGTGTAGTGCTGTGCAGAGGAAACCAAGGCGATTCCTTTCCACAGGGGGCATATTGTATGGAGTCCTTGCTGGATGTTGAGTATGATTACTTGGAACGTATTTTTCAGAGAGGGCGCGGATTGCCATGGACGATTTTGGAAACACCGAGGTTGATTGTACGAGAGATAATGATAGAGGATGTGTCGCGTTTATATGAATTGTATGAGGAGGAAGAGATTACTGCCTATATGGAGGGTTTATTTCCCACAATACAGGAGGAAGAGGAGTATACCGAAAAATATATAAAAAACGTATATCATTTCTATGGATATGGTATGTGGGTGCTGATAGAAAAGACATCGGGCGAGCTGATAGGCAGGGCGGGCCTTGAGTATCATGATGACTTTGACGGGCTTGAGCTTGGTTTTATGTTGGGAAAGCAGTACTGGCATAAGGGGTATGCATATGAGGCTTGTAATGCGATTCTTGAATATGGCAAAGAGGAGCTTGAGCAGCATTCCTATCGGGCGCTGGTGCATTATAAGAACATGGCATCCAGAAGACTTTGTGAAAAGCTGGGATTTGAAGAATATGGAACTGTAGATTTGAATGGTGCCAGTCATATAGATTATAGAATGAAGTTGAATAAAAAGGCTTTCTGCTGATTAGAGCGGAAAGCCTTTGCTGGCATTATATGATTGATTCAATGGAAACGTTCTTCTGATTAGAAAGCTTCATGATATTTTTGTAGTACTGCTCCTGAAGGTTGATGATTTCGTCATTATCACATTTGACAATTGGAAGTGAGTAGTCACTTTGATTAATAAAGATAACATTTCCTTCCATGCCGTTACTTAAGGATACACGATGATTCAGGTAAGAGTTTGCAACATTTTCCAGGAATGTCAGAATATATTTTGCTTCATATTTCTGAATACCTTCATCCTCAAATGCTTTAATAACTGTGAAAGGACACATGGCTGCACGATATACACGTTCACTGGTCATTGCGTCAAAGATATCGGCGATAGTAACAATTTTGGAATATTTATCAATCTCATCGCCTTTTAGTCCATATGGATAACCGCTTCCGTCACATTTTTCGTGGTGCATCAGAGCGGCATTTCTTACCTCTTTTGGAATGTTGCTAAATTTACTTAGAAGGTGCAGACCTTCTGTTGTATGAGTTTTGACAATTTCAAATTCTTCAGTAGTCAGCTTGTCTGGCTTTCTGAGAATTGTCTGAGGCAGCATAAACTTACCGATATCATGGAAAAGACCGCAGGCGGTAGCCAAACGCTGTTCTTCCTCTGAAAAATGAAGCCATCGAGCTATCATGTTAGAGATGAGTGCAACATCAATACAATGAGCATAAATGGAATCATCAATATTTCTCATATTAAGCAGCATATCAAAAACGCTGACATGAGTTTCGCCCTGCTTCATCAGATTCATGGTTTCTGTTAATAACACATCCGCCTGAAATGGTTCATGCTTGTAAAGGGCTTTCATGAGATTGTCTTTATAATGTTCGGCACACTGGTTAAAATCACGAGAAAATACAGCGAATTGCTCGCTGTTGTAGATTCTTGACTTGCTGGACTCTGTTGTCGGTGTATCCTCCTTTGCTGGGGAAATGATAGACTTATTATATAATTCATCTACCACCTCATTCTCGATGGAAACATAGTAGATAGAGTACGCTTCAAGTCGGGATATGATGTTTTCGGTTAATACTACGCCTTTTGGCACCACCATTTTCATATCATAGTTCAAGACATCTTCTGCGGTTACCATGCCGGGTACTAATTCGACAAGAGACACCTTTTTCATAACGACCTCCACAAAAAATATATAAAACACGAATGTAGTCAAAATCAATCGACAAAATCACTACTATATATATATAATAATATTATAAAAGACAAAAGTCAAACAACGGGAGAAATAAAATGAAAAAATATACCAAAATTCATAAATTATCAAATAATAGATTCTTGAATTTATTTAAACTGGATGCGCTAACGGATACAGGAAGAGAATTTGAGTACTTTTTTGTATCCAGACGTAAGGAGAATGAAATCAAGCTGTTAACGAAGGATAGTCGTGCAGAAGGGGTAGTTATTTATCCTGTATGGAAGGAAGACCCGAATAAAATTGTGATGATTCGCCAGTACAGATACCCATTAGATGACTATTTATATGAGCTCCCAGCGGGGCTGATTGATGAAGGAGAACAGGCTGGTGAGTCTGCAATCCGTGAAATGCTGGAAGAAACGGGACTTACATTTGAAGTATACGAGGGTGGAAATCCTTCCTGGAGGAAGCCGTTCTTTATGGGGGCTGGATTTACAGATGAAAGCTGCTCTACGGTGTATGGATATGCTTCTGGCAAGTTTAGCACGGAACAAATGGAGGAGACAGAATCTATTCAGGTTCTGCTTGCTGATAGAAAAGAGGTCGCAAGAATCTTCAGAGAGGAAAAGGTTTCTATTAGAGCTGCATATCTATTAATGCAGTTTTTACAGTCGGATGAAGAAAATCCCTTTGCCTTTTTGGAAATGTAATAGAGTTTACATAAATGCACAATAATGCACAAAATGTATAGAGAAAATTGCAAAATGAATGCACGCCCAATTGACAAATGAGGTGTGCATTTTGTAATATGAGAATAGAATAACAAAAGAAGGAGGAAATACAATGAAGCGTGTAACGATACAGGATATTGCCAAGGAAATGGGCTTGAGCCGTAATACAGTAGCAAAAGCACTTAGTGATGGTGCAGTATCTGCGCAGACAAAATACGCAGTTGTGCAAAAGGCCATGGAGATGGGATATGCAAAGCTTGAGGATAGTTTGGTTACAGAGTATCATGAGAAGAAGAAGCGTACGAATTCGGGAACGATTCTAGTGTTGTTTAACCGATGGGAATCAGCATTTTGGAATAGAACATTGGCAGGTATTAGCACTGGTGTTAGTGAAGAGGGCTATCGTATGCAACTGCATATTGTAGATGAAGCAGATGAAGATGGTGAAGAGACACTTAAAGTAATTGGGCCTGATGTTAAAGGTATTTTGTTCCTGTGCATTTTTCCGATACGTTTCGTGAAAGGTATTGAAAAGGCAGGACTGCCTATGACCTTCTTTAATACACCTGTTAATGCTATTGAGTATATTGAGCGTGGAGATGTTTATAATGTAGAGAGCTTTTACTCTATGAATCATCTTACCAGCTATGTGATTGATAAGAAGAATTGCCGCAAGCTGAGCTTTATTGGCTATGCAGAAGGCTCGCGAGTGGTGCAGGCAAGATTTTTAGGTTATATGAATGCCTGCAATCAGCATGGTATTCAACTGGATGATGCGATGCAGTTTACCAGACCTTCTAACCAGACTTATTTTTCATATGGAATGGTAGAAGAGGTAATCAAGCGTATGCCATATATGCCTGATGCGATTATATGTGAGAATGATGATATTGCAAAGGCGGCTGCTCTTGTGTTGGTGCAAAGAGACCCTGACCTTGCAAGACGCACAGTAATCACAGGCTTTGATAATACCATTGAAGAGGACTTCTTCAAGAAAGATATTATCACAGTGGAGGTGCGTATTGAGGAGCTTGGTAAGCGCCTTGTTAAATCACTGATTGACAGGGTAAAGAATCCGCAGATGGATATTGCGTTTGTGACAGTGGCAACCTATCCGATATTAGACAAATAATTATTTAAGGAGACTAATAATGAGCATTACATATTTTGAAAAAGAGAGAATTTTTAAGTTGGATACACCAAATACAAGCTATATGATTGGACTTGTAGATGAGGAAAATTTTGTAGGGCATATTTACTATGGAAAACGCCTTGCAGGACATGAGGCAGGATATCTTATGAGGACCCAGGAGCCGCCTTTTGTACCAAGTAAGAATAATAGAGAGAGATGCTCCTTCTATGACTGTTTCCCATTTGAATATCCGACAGGGGGCTTGGGAGATTACCGTGACAGTTGCTTTAGTCTGCGCACTGCAAATGGTAATGTTGGTTCGTCTTTATCTTATGTATCGCATAAAATCTATGGTGGAAAGCCTGCATTAGAAGGGCTTCCTGCAACCTTTGGAGAGGCAGATACCTGTGATACTCTGGAGCTTATTTGTGAGGATAAGCATGCGGGAATAGAGTATGTACTGATTTATACAGCCTTTAAGGATACAGATGCGATTACAAGAAGTGTGCGTATTAGAAATATTGGTAATGAGCCATTTTATCTGACAAAGGTATATTCAGCATGTATTGATATGGATAATAAAGACTTTGATATGATTACCCTTCATGGAAGCTGGGCAAGAGAGCGTCATATTCAGAGAAAGACCTTGGGCTTTGGTATGCAGGGGGCAACCTCCTTTAGAGGAAAGTCAAGCCACCAGAATCATCCTTTCCTTGCATTGGTAACAAAGAATACCACGCAGGAAACAGGTGAGGTATATGCCATGAACTTTGTGTATTCAGGCAATTTCTGCGCACAGGCAGAGGTGTCACAGTTTGACAGCGTGAGAATGGCGATGGGTATTCATACAGAGAACTTCTGCTGGAAACTGGAGTGTGGTAAGAGCTTCCAGGCGCCTGAGGTAGTTATGGTTTACTCTGCAACAGGTCTTGACGGTATGACAACAGCCTTCCATCGTTTGTATAAGAAACATCTGATTCGTGGAGAGTATAAGGATAAGAAGAGACCAATTCTGATTAATAACTGGGAGGCTACTTACTTCAACTTTGATACAGAGAAGCTTCTTAGTATTGCAAGAGAAGCGTCTAAGCTTGGCATTGAGATGCTGGTTATGGACGATGGCTGGTTTGGCAAGAGAAACAGCGATAACTGTGCGCTGGGTGACTGGTATGTGAATGAAGATAAGCTGCAGGGTGGTTTGAAATATCTTGTAGATGAAGTCAATAAGCTGGGGATGAAGTTTGGTATCTGGTTTGAGCCTGAGATGATTTCGCCAGATTCTGATTTGTATCGCGAACATCCTGACTGGGCAATTGCTATTCCTGGACGTAAGGCAACAGAGTCAAGACAGCAGTATGTGTTGGATTTATCAAGACCAGAGATAGTGGATTATGTATATGAGAGAGTGGCATCCGTACTTCGCAGTGCAAATATTGAGTATGTGAAATGGGATATGAATCGTGAGCTGACAGACCTTGGAAGCTATTGCCTGCCAGCTGACAGACAGGGCGAGCTGTATCACAGATATGTACTTGCTGTATATGAATTGCAGGATAGACTGACAAAGGAATTCCCACACTTATTATTAGAGAACTGTTCGGGCGGTGGTGCGCGCTTTGACCCTGGTATGCTTTATTTCAGTCCACAGATTTGGTGTTCTGATGATGCGGACGCGATAGAACGTCTCTCTATTCAAGAGGGTACAGCACTTATTTATCCGCTGTCTACGATGGGAGCGCATGTTGCAGACTGCCCTAACCATACAGTTGGAAGAGTAACACCATTTGAGACAAGAGGTATCGTGGCTTTAGCAGGAACCTTTGGATATGAGCTTGATGTTACCAAGATTCCACAGGCAGACAGAGATATGATTCCCGAGCAGGTAGCGATGTACCATAAGTACAATGATTTGGTAAGACAGGGGGATTATTATCGTATTGCATCCTATTCAGAGAATCATCAGTATGATTGCTGGGAGGTTGTAAGCGAGGATAAGAAAGAGGCACTGGTTACCTATGTACAGGTATTGAACAGACCTAACTTCAAGTCAAGACGAATTTATTTAAAGGAGCTGGATGCAAATAAGCTTTATCGAATCGAAGGCGAGGAGGCTGTATACAGTGGAGAACTTCTGATGTATGCAGGCTTGCAGGTTCCAAATCCTTGGGGTGATTTCCAGGCAAGACTGATTCATCTAATAGAGGCTTAAGGCATTTGAAAGAATACTGACTGGACATATTTTGAGTAAATTAATTCGCTATCTCCTGAATTATGTTCTATTTGATATTGACAAATGATGTAGACTAAATTATATTAAAATTAGTTAAAAACTATGAAGTAAATTAATTTAATTTAGTTTATGCGTAATACAGGAAAGGCGAAAGAAGTATGGTTAAATCAGTGAAGCTTGCTGATATAGCGGCAGAGTTGAACGTCAGTGTAGTTACGGTGTCCAAAGCATTGGCAGGACAAAAGGGGGTAAGCGAGGAGCTAAGGAAGAAGATTAAGGACTTGGCAGATGAGATGGGATATACACCAATTCATGGCTCGCGCAAGGAAAAGAGTAAATCTTATACGATAGGGGTCATTAGTTTAGAAAGCTACTTTGCAAAATTTGCATCTTTTTATTGGAAGATGTATCAGGAGATTGCGACAAGTGCTGTGAAAAAGAATTGCTTTACTATGCTCGAGGTTATTAGTGAGCAGGATGTTAAGAGCTTGCAGCCACCTAAGCTTCTGCAGGAGGACAAGGTAGATGGTATTGTAATTATCGGTCAGCCGAGTAAGGAATATTTAAAGCTTCTTTACCAGTATAAGAAGACACCGATGATTTTCCTTGATTTTTATGATGGGGAAGAAGATTGTGATTTTGTTGTATCGGAGAGTTATTATGGTTCCTACAAGGTTACCAATTACCTGATTAGAAAAGGACATAGGAAGATTGCTTATGTTGGTACCTTGATGAGTACGGAGAGTATCACGGACAGATATCTCGGTTATCGTAAGGCTTTAATGGAGGCTGGTATCGAGCTGAGAGAGGATTGGGTAATTGAAGACCGAGAGAAGTCAGGCAGCAGGACAATCGAGAAGGGATATCGCTTTGAATTACCTTCTGAGATGCCGACAGCCTTTGTATGTAATAATGATATTACTGCATATGGTGTAATTAAGCATCTGGAAGAAGCGGGTTATCGTGTTCCTGAGGATGTTTCGGTTGTAGGTTATGATGATTATCTGCATCCTGAATATGGTGATTCTAAGATAACGACTTATGCAGTTGATATGGCTGAGATGTCCCGTATCACGCTTCGTAATCTGATTAAGAAGATGGAGAATGTTACCTACAATGAAAGTATTCATGTAGTTCCAGGCAGATTAATCGAGCGTGAGACAGTAAAGGACCTCAATCAATAATAATGAATTATAGGATAGGCGTTTCCTTGCGAAAGTAAAGCGGGGTAACGCCTGTTTTGTCTTTGAATAAACGAATAAAATGGTTTGTGTTTTCGATACCTACATGTTGTCCGATGACACCGATTTTGTCATCAGTAGATAGCAACAGTTCCTTTGCCTTTTCAATTCGAACCTGATTGAGATATTGCAAAGGGGTCTCTTGAAAATACTGCGCAAATTCTCTACAGAGACGATATTTGCTGATTTGGTATTTTTGAGCAAGCTCGTCCAAAGAGAATGGTTCGTAATAAGCGGTATCGAAGCTTTTTTTCATATCTAATAGATAGGTTGGAATATGATAAGAATCAGAGGCTTCCAAGGAACGCAATATAAATAGTTCTGTATAAAGCTGTACTAATAGCTTGGCGCGAATCAGTGCATGTGTGTAATCGTTCTCCTCTTCTTTACGAAGCTGCTCCCATATCGGCATAAGGTTGGAATATGGAGTAAGCTTAAATGTGCAGGATTGTGTGCAAAGCTTAGAGTAATAATATTCTGTTATCGTGCGGCTGACAAAACAGATGGTATATTCCCATGTGGTGTGTGTACAGGTAAGCTTATGTGTCTTTTGACAGTCGATAAAAGCCAGAGTGCCTGCTGTCAGCTCATATTCCATATCCTGATACAAGAGTCTGCCACTTCCTTTGGTGGTTAAAATAAGACAATATGTGTCAAGATTTCTTAGTTCATAAGAAAATGGAGAGGTAACCAATATGCTTTTGTAGCTGTAAAGCTGTGGAAGAAGCTCACAGAAATCGTAGTCACTAGCATATATCTTACCTAAGTAATCTTTGAAAGAAAAACGGGAATGTGCTTCCGTATGTGTTAAGTTTGCAAGAAATTCGTCCTGAATATTGAATGATTGCATATTGATTCTCTCCTGTTATTTACTATGGAAATTTGTTTCGATTTATATGGCTTATAAAATAAGTATAAAACCAGATATATTAGAAAGCAAGAAATGAATATAAAATCAAATAATAGGATATGACATATTGATTATAAATTTACTTAATGTTAAGTTAAATTAATTCGCCATGAAGCTAAAAAAGACTAAAGTAAAAAGCGAAATTAATTTATTTAAGCTAAAAAACTTATGCACATTAAACAAAATTTAATTTGTTTTATTGTATAAATAGAGGAAAAGATAGAGAAATGCAATATTTGAATATTATTCACAATTTTAATTGATGACTAAATGATAAAGTAATTTTAAACTGTTTTTAGGTTAACGAAAGGCGGTGCTCTATTTATGAACATGCAGGAATGGAAAAATGAAATGCGCAGCCATCTGACTAAGGATATTATTCCATTTTGGAAGGGACTTAGAGATGATGAGTTCGGCGGATATTATGGTTGGGTAAATTACGATTTGACAGTAGATAAAAAGGCAGCAAAGGGATGTATTCTGAATAGCCGTATTACATGGTTCTTCTCGAATGCTTATACACTTTTAAAGGATGAGTCCTTACTGGAAGAAGCAAAGCATGGCTTTGAATTCTTGAAGAATCATTGCTGGGATAAGAAGAATGGCGGTGTTTACTGGTCGGTTGGATATGACGGAACACCTGAAGAAACAATTAAGCATACCTATAATCAGGCGTTTTCGATTTATGCACTTTCTTCCTATTATGAAGCAAGCGGGGATAAAGAGGCATTGGAAATGGCATATATTCTCTATGATTTAATCGAAGGAAGAATGCGGGATGAGCTTGGCTATAAGGAGGCTTTTGACGAGACCTTTCATGAGATTGATAATGAAAAGCTTTCAGAGAATGGTGTAATTGCTTTAAAGACTATGAATACATTGTTGCATGTGTTTGAGGCATATACAGAGCTTTATCGAGTAGATGGTAATCCAAAGGTAGCAGAGAAGATTAAGTGGATGATGGATATCATTGCTGACAAGGTGTATAATCCAGAGCTTCATCGTCAGGAAGTATTTTTTGATGATAAGTGGAATTCTATCATTGATTTGCATTCCTATGGACATGACATTGAGACAGCCTGGCTGGTAGACAGAAGTGTTGAGGTGCTTGGAGATAAGGCATATGAAGCGAAGATGTCTCCGATTACCAAGGATTTGACAGAGCAGATTTATAAGGTGGCATTTAATGGAGAGTCACTTGCCAATGAGTGCGAGCGTGGAGTAGTAAATGATTGGCGTATCTGGTGGGTGCAGGCTGAGACAGTAGTAGGCTTCCTCAATGGCAGTCAGAAGAATGCCGATGATAAGGAGAAGCTAGAGAAGTATCTTGATGCCGCTCTTGCACAGTGGGAGTTTATCAAGAGATGTGTACTTGATAAGAGAAATGGCAGCGAATGGTTCTGGCGTGTGGATGCTAACGGCAAGCCTGATGAGGAGAAGCCGATAGTAGAGCAGTGGAAGTGTCCGTATCATAACGGCAGAATGTGCTTTGAAGTGATAAAAAGGCTCTAAGAGTATTGTAAGGTTTAGTTATATAGAAAGAAGAGGTTTTAAGAAATGTTTGAACAGAACAAGAAAGCAGTAATGGATAAGTATGAGGCGGTAGTAACCCGTAAGAATAAGAAATCAGAGTTTTATAATGGTATTTATGACAGATATGAGTATCCTGTATTAACAAGAGACCATATTCCTCCATTTTGGAAATATGATATGAATCCTGAAACAAATCCT
The DNA here is from genome assembly GCA_017467805.1 of Lachnospiraceae bacterium. Taxonomy (GTDB): domain Bacteria; phylum Bacillota; class Clostridia; order Lachnospirales; family Lachnospiraceae; genus COE1. Next base: position 55,459 of record JAFUKJ010000030.1, on the reverse strand, counting down.
TATTTTATGGAAAGACTGGGAGTAAATGCAGTATTTAATTCAGGAGCGATTGAGTTAAATGGCAAGTTCTATCTTGTTGCCCGCGTAGAAGGAAATGACAGAAAGTCTTTCTTTGCAGTAGCAGAGAGTGATAATGGTATTGACGGCTTCAGATTCTGGGATTATCCGATTTTACTGGATGATGTATGCCCAGAGGAGACAAACGTTTATGATATGCGTCTGACAAAGCATGAGGACGGTTACATCTATGGTGTATTCTGTTCTGAAAGCAAGGATACTTCAGTTAATGACTTGTCGGCAGCAGTAGCGGCAGCAGGTATCGTTAGAACAAAGGATTTGAAGACTTGGGAGCGTCTTGATAATCTTAAGACCTTGAATTCGCCACAGCAGAGAAATGTAGTATTGCATCCTGAGTTTGTAAATGGCAAATATGCCTTCTATACACGTCCAATGGATGATTTCATCGAGACAGGAAGCGGCGGCGGAGTTGGCTTTGGATTATGTGATGATATCGAGCATGCAGTGATTGATGAGGAAATCATGACCAGCAGAAGAAAGTACCATACCATCACAGAGGCGAAGAATGGTGCAGGTGCAACACCAATTAAGACAGATAAGGGCTGGATTCATATTGCCCATGGTGTAAGAAATACAGCAGCAGGCTTAAGATATGTTATTTATGTATTTGCAACAAGCTTAGAGGACCCAACAAAGGTTATCGCTGAGCCAAGCGGCTTCTTTATTGCTCCTCTTGCGGAAGAAAGAGTTGGTGATGTATCCAATGTAGTATTTACAAATGGTGCCATTGCAAGAGATAATGGAGAGGTATATATTTACTACGCATCAAGTGATACAAGACTTCATGTTGCAACAACTACAATTGATAAATTAATTGATTATACTTTCAATACACCAACTGACCCGTTGCGTTCAGTGAAGTGTGTAGAGCAGAGATGTGACTTTATTAAGAAAAATATCGAGTTTATGAAGAAAGGCTAAAAGTATGAATAATCTCAGAATCGAACCTGAAAAAGGCATATTAAACAAAGGAAACTGGTATCGTTTAAAAAGAGTAATGCGTAAGGCAATGAGCGGAGAGGAAATCACAGTAGGCTTTTTGGGAGGCTCTATTACACAGGGCTGTCTTTCATCAACCCCTAAGACCTGCTATGCATATCTGGTATATGAGTGGTGGAAAAATAAGTTCCCAAATACAAAGGTGAACTATGTGAATGCAGGAATTGGCGGAACTACCTCTCAGTTTGGTGTTGCCAGAGCGGACAAGGATTTACTTGCGTATGACATTGATTTTAGCGTTGTAGAGTTCAGTGTGAATGATGTAAATAATGACCATTTTCAGGAGACCTATGAGGGATTAATCAGAAAGCTTTATAGCTCTAAGACAGCACCAGCGTTACTGATTGTAAACAGTGTACAGTACAATGATGGTGTGAATGCCCAGGAGAAGCATAATGAGATTGGTAAGCTGTATCAGCTTCCTTGCGTCAGCATGAAGCCGACTATTTATGCGAAGGTAGAAAACGGAGAGATTAAGAATACTGATATCACACCTGATGATTTACATCCAAATGATGCAGGTCATGGACTGATGGCAGAGGTGATTACTTATTTCTTAGAGCAGGTATATGCAGACCTTGAGAATGCAACAGAGCAGGATTGGGAGATGCCTGCACCGATGACGGAGAATGCTTACGAGGATTCTGTAAGATATCAGAATAATGAAGCGTATCCGATTAACAGAGGCTTTGATTCGGATGAAACACCTCAGAATGATATTAGAGAAATCTTCAGAAATGGCTGGACGGCATCCCAGAAGGGCGCATCCATTACTTTCATGGTAGAGGGAACCTGTCTTGCGGTGCAGTATCGTAAGTCAGTAGTGCAGCCAACTCCAATTGCCAGAGCCGTGATTGATGGAAAAGAGGACGAGGCAGTTATTTTGGATGGTAATTTTGAGGAAACATGGGGCGACAGCTTGCATCTTGAGACAATAGCAGAGCATATTGCAGGCGGACTTCATGAGGTAAAGATTGAGATTATTGAAACACATGAGGATGATAAGGTTCCGTTTTATCTGACATCTATCATTGCTTCTAAGTAAGGAAAAGTCGTAAGATATAAGTGAGGACGATATGGAAACAGCAGTTAAGAATATACAGGAATTAAAGGTACATGGAAGAACAACAGACTGTAGGGAGCCATTGACACTGTTCTGGACAGCGAGCGGATTTGAATGCAATGTGTCAGGCTCAGAGCTTTGGGTAGAGGTAGAGGTTACCTACAATTGTTATGAACCATGGTTTAGCTACACTGTAAATGGTGACTGGATTGGCAGACAGATGCTTCCGAAGGGAAGATACTGGGTACCGTTGTTTAGAGGTATGAATCCTGAGAAAATCAAGAATGTCAGATTCTATAAGGATTTACAGGCGATGAGTGATGATGGAGAGTCTTATATTCATATACATGCATTGCGTCATGATGGAGAGTTCTACCCTGTGGTGGAAAAGGTGTTAAAGATTGAGTTTATCGGAGACAGTATTACTTCGGGAGAAGGTGCGTTTGGTGCAAAGGAAGAGGAGGATTGGATTCCTATGTTCTTCTCGGCATTGAAAAGCTATCCGTATTTAACAGCAAATGCACTTGATGCAGAGTATAGAGTATTTTCGCAGAGTGGCTGGGGTGTTTATAATACCTGGGATAATAACAGAAAGGGCGCATTGCCAAGGTTTTATCGTCAGATTTGCGGGCTGATGCCAGGGGAAACCAATGAGAAGCTTGGTGGTACGAAGCTTTATGATTTTAGTCAGTGGCAGCCGCAGTTTGTGGTGGTAAATCTTGGAACAAATGATGCCAGTGCTTTTGAACAGCCTGAATGGGTGGATGAAAAAACTGGTGAACGTCATAAGATGCGCAAGAATCCTGATGGAAGCTACTGTGAAGAGGATATCAGAGCATTTCAGGGTGCGATGAAGTCATTCCTGTATACCTTGCGTGGCTGTAATCCTGATGCGCAGATTATCTGGTGTTATGGTATGCTGGGGCTTCCTTTTGAAAAGCCAATCAAGGACGGACTTGCAATGTATTGTGAAGAGTCGGAAGACAAGAAAGTAACTTATTTGGAACTGCCGAATACGGATGAGACAAATGTTGGTTCAAGATGGCATCCTGGAGCCTTGTGTCATAAGCAGGCGGCTGAGGTTTTAACAGAGTATATCAAAGGCTTAATGTAATTAAGGAGAATAATGTTATGTTTCAGAAGGACTTTGTGTGGGGCGTTGCCAGCAGCGCCTATCAGATAGAAGGAACAGATAAGGAAGATGGCAGAGGTAAGATGATTTGGGATACCTTTGCGGAGCAGGGAAGAGTTTACGAGAATCAGAATGCGGATATTGCCTGCGACCATATACATAGATATAAGGAAGACTTTGCACTGATGCGTCTGCTTGGTGTAAAGGCATACCGCTTTTCTATTAGCTGGGCGAGAATCATGCCTGAAGGAACGGGCAGAGTGAATGAGAAAGCGATTGCGCTTTATCGAGATATGATTCTTGAAATGAAGAAGAATGGAATCGAGCCGTATGTAACAATGTACCATTGGGAATTTCCTCAGGCACTTCAGGACAGAGGCGGCTGGTTAAATGAGGAGGTAATCGAGTGGTTTGGAGAATATGCGAAGGTTGTTGCAGAGAATTTCTCTGATATTGCGACATATTTTATTACCTTAAATGAGCCTCAGTGCTTCGTAGGACTTGGTCATTTAAGTGGTGTACATGCGCCAGGCTTACAGCTTAACCCGAAGGATGTTTTCCAGATATCCCACAATGCACTTCGCGCACATGGACTTGCTGTGAAGAAGCTTCGTGAATATGCAAAGCAGCCGATTAAGGTAGGCTATGCGCCAACCTGCGGAGTGGCATACCCATATACAAATTCGCCAGAGGATATTGAGGCGGCAAGAAGCATTTACTTTGGCTTCGACCAGCCAATTTCTAACTGGACATGGAATGTGGCATGGTTCTCAGACCCTATATTCCTTGGAAAGTATCCACAGGAAGCATTGGAAAAGTATAAAGAATATTTACCTGAAATCACAGATGAGGATATGGAATTAATTCATCAGCCTCTTGATTTTATGGGACAGAATATATACAATGGCTACTTTATTCGTGCGGGCAAGGATGGCAAGCCTGAATATGTAGACAGAGGACCTGGATTCCCTAAGACTTCTACGAATTGGCCTGTTACACCTGAGTGTCTGTACTGGGGTGTGAAGTTTATCTATGAAAGATATCATATGCCAATCTACATCACGGAGAATGGTATGGCGTGTCATGACCAGATATCCGCAGATGGCAGAGTTCACGACAGCAATCGTATTGATTTCCTTGATAAGTATTTATCATGTATTCAGAAGGCTGTAGATGAAGGCGTGGATGTAAAGGGCTATTTCCTGTGGACATTCTTGGATAATTTTGAGTGGGATAAGGGATATAGTGAGAGATTTGGACTTGTCTATGTGGATTATAAGACACAGAAGCGAATTGTGAAGGATTCTGCATACTGGTATCAGAAGGTAATGGAAACAAATGGTGCCATTTTAAGCGTGAATCAGCCAAAGCAGGAAATCCTGCGTATGGAGCCTGTATTTAAGCAGATGATTTGGGGCGGCAATAAGCTTGGAACCCAGTGGGGATATGATATTCCAGGAGATAATACGGGAGAGTGCTGGGCAGTCAGCGCACATCCAAACGGAGATTGCAGGATTGCAGAGGGCAGCTTTGCGGGGAAAACTCTGAGTCAATTGTGGACAGAGCAGCCTGAATTATTTGGAAATGTGGATAGTGACCGTTTCCCGCTATTAATCAAGATTATTGATGCGAAGGATGATTTGAGTATTCAGGTGCATCCGAACGATACTTATGCAGCAGTTAATGAGAATGGTTCTCTTGGTAAGACAGAATGCTGGTATATCCTCGATGCTACAGAGGGTGCAACGCTTGTTATTGGACACAATGCCAAGGATAAGGCTGAGTTAGATAGCATGATTCATGAGGGAAGATGGAAGGAGTTCATCCGTGAAGTTCCAGTAAAGGCTGGCGACTTTATTCAGATTGACCCAGGAACGGTTCATGCAATTAAGGGTGGTATTCAGATTCTGGAGACACAGCAGAACTCAGACATTACATATCGTGTTTACGACTACGGCAGATTAACAGACGGTAAGCCAAGAGAGCTTCATGTGGAGAAGAGTCTTGATGTTATTACAGTCCCTGCCAAGTCTGTAGAGGATAGCATTGTTGCGGTGGATGCTTCAAAGGAAAATGTATTCAATGAGCTGATTTCCTGCGATTATTATTGCGTGTGGAAGTTGGATATAACGAACGAAATGCAGTTTGTACAGGAATATCCTTTCCTTATTATGAGCGTGCTATCGGGCGATGGTCTGATTAACGGTCAGTATATTAAGAAGGGTGACCATTTCATATTGCCATATGCTTATGGCGAGGTTCATATGCAGGGCAAGATGGAATTGATTGCTTCGACAATTGCATAAAAGATTTACAGGGCGTCATCGAAAGATGGCGCTCTCCTTGTGTCTGAATGGATTTGACTGTGTTCGGGTTGACGTAAAAGTACGTTTTTGGTTGACGAAACGACATAAATGAAGTAACTTTAAACTATTGGAGTTCGCATAAATATGCATATATAAATATAGAGAAGTTTAGAAATAATTGAAAGGCGGGGAATAAAATGGTTTCACAAAAGTATAAGGATATGCTGCAGGCAAAGTCAGTTATTCGTGAGATGTCTGCTTGGGCGAATAAGAGAGGCAGCGAGATTGGCTACGATAACGTATTTGATTATAGTTTAGGGAATCCGTCCGTTCCTGTTCCACAGGAGTTTACGGATAAGATGATAGAGTTGTTGCAGACAAGAGACGTGATGGAGCTTCATGGCTATAGCCAGTCTCAGGGTATTCCATCTGTGCGCGCGAAGTTTGCTGATTATTTGAATAAAACATATGGAATGAATTACACCGCGGAGCATATATTTATGACAACAGGTGCAGCAGGAGCGGTTGCTCATGCAGTACGTGTAGTAACACAGCCAGGGGATGAGGTAATTACTTTTGCGCCGTTCTTCCCAGAGTATAATCATTATATTAATCAGTCGGGTGCAGTGCTTAAGATTGTACCTGCCGATACAGAGAGCTTCCAGATTAATTTCGAGGCTTTCGAGCAGATGATTAATGAGAAGACAATGGCGATTCTGGTGAATACACCAAACAACCCGTCAGGTATTGTATACTCAACAGAGACTTTGACAAAGCTTGCGTCAATTTTGGAGGCAAAGCAAAAGGAATATGGTCATGATATTTTCGTTATTTCAGATGAGCCATATCGTGATATTGTATTTGATGGTGTGGATGCGCCATATGTGTCAAAGTTCTATGATAATACACTTTCCTGCTATTCCTATGCAAAGTCCTTATCTATTCCAGGAGAGAGACTTGGCTATGTAGCTGCCAATCCAAAGTGTACGGATGCTGAGCTGATTTCGGTTATGTGTTCTCAGGTATCCCGAGGAATCGGACACAATTGTCCGCCATCTATTATTCAGATTGCAGTATCTGAGGTGCTTGGTATTACTGCAGATTTGGATGTGTACGAGAAGAATATGAACCTTTTATACAATGAATTGACAGACCTTGGATTTACCTGCGTAAAGCCTGGCGGAACCTTCTACATATTCCCGAAGGCATTGGAGGAGGATTCTATTGCTTTCTGCCAGAAGGCGTTGAAGTATGATTTGGTATTGGTGCCTGGTGATTCCTTTGGATGTCCTGGCTATTTCAGAATGGCATACTGTGTAACTACCGAGAAGGTAGAACGCTCTCTTGCAGCACTTCGCAAGTTTGTAGAGGCAGAGTATAAGTAAGGTTATTGAGAGATGCATGAGGATATATTGAAAAAATTAGAATAGTAAAAAGAGTTATTTGGGAGATGTAAAATGATTGAGATATTAAAGGCAATTTTGTTCGGTATTGTAGAAGGAATCACAGAGTGGTTACCTGTCAGCAGTACAGGACATATGATTATTTTGGACGAATTTATTAAACTGGATTGTACACCTGAGTTTTTGGAGATGTTTTTGGTGGTGATTCAGCTTGGGGCGATTCTTGCAGTTATTCTATTGTTTTGGAATAAGATTTTTCCATTCCAGTTCAAGGATAAGAAAAAGCCTGTGATTGAGATGGATAAGATTTGGCTTTGGTGTAAGATTGTTGTTGCATGTATTCCTGCGGGAATGATTGTGGTGCTGGGATTGGATGAGAAGTGCGAGGAATTGTTTTACAGTGCGATTCCAGTAGCAATTGCTTTGATTGTATTCGGTATTGCGTTTATTGTGATTGAACGCAGGAATAAAGGTAAGCAGGCGCAGATTGATTCTTTAGAGGCACTTACCTTTAAAACGGCTTTTATAATTGGTATGTTTCAGTTGATAGCTGCGATTTTCCCTGGAACTTCTCGTTCGGGAGCAACAATTGTCGGAGCATTGTTGATTGGAGTATCCAGAACGGTTGCTTCTGAGTTTACATTCTTCCTTGCAATTCCTGTTATGCTGGGAGCAAGTCTTTTAAAGATATTAAAGTTTGGTTTTGCTTTTACGGGTATGGAGCTTGCTGTGCTTGGAGTGGGTATGGTAGTAGCGTTTGTAGTATCTGTAATTGTTATCAGATTCCTGATGGATTATATTAAGAAGCATGATTTCCAGGTGTTTGGCTGGTATCGTATTGTGCTTGGCGCGATAGTGATTATACTGGGATTAACAGGTGTGATAAATGCATAGAGATTAGAAAAGGGGCTGCTTGTGCAGCCCCTTTGTAATACATAGATTACTCTTCATCATAATAAGCCTTAATTCTAATAGCCTGATTATGATCGCCGAAGTCCTCACCGAAGAGTGTACAGCCGCCGACATTGGCAGTGTCCTTCGGAACTTCGATGCGGAAGGTTATATAACTGTTATAATTAATGTTCAAATCCTGAATGGTAACATCTGAAATCTTGTTAGTACCATCAATGAAGCATCCCTCACTGTTGATAATAAGAGTCTTTAATAAGCCATACTGATTCAATGGCTCTGGCCACCACTGCGGAGAAACATATCCTGGTCTTGCACCGTAATCACCTGGACTAATCCACATACCAAGTGGTATGTTGTTAATACTGAAATAAATATCAGATGGATAGTCTTCGTTGGTCTCCGGACATTCTGAGGAAATCTCAAATGAGATATGCAGCTCAGTAAGTGTTTGCCCTGCCTGAAGATGGTTTGGTAAATTATACTCTACATAACCGCTGGCAAACCATAATATACCTGCCTGAAAACGATCAGGGAAAGAGAATACTCTTGGGTCATCCAAAGAACCGATGATTTCCTTGCTGGTTGCCAGTCCACATGTCGGCGTACCCTTGCAGGTTGTATAATAGCCAACACGGATGTCATCTGTATAACAATGTCTTGCCTCCTTGGCAGGAGCAAGATCAATCATAAGACGATCAAAACGAGGACGAACAATCTTCATCGTACCTCTCTTGCCGGATGTTATCTTAATCTGTACAAGTCCGGCTTCCTCTAACTTGTTCACATGCATGGAAATGGCACCGTTGGTAAGTCCAAGTGCTTCCGCTAAGTCATTCATACTTAACGTGTCATCTTCATATATCATTTCCATGATTTTGAGACGCATAGGCGTGCTGAGTGCCTTGAATACATTTTCAGCCTCTCCTATTGAACGAAAATATAACATAGTAACCCCCTGTATATTATGTGTAAATTTATTGAAAATATTAATGACATAATATATTTTTCTATTTCCTATAATAAACAATGTGATTATTAAAGTCAATGCTATAATAATTAAAAAAGGGTTAAAATTAACAAAAGATTATTTGTGCAAAATAATCAACAAAAATTGAGAGGTTTTTGATTTATACAGTCATTATTTATAAAGCATGTTATTGACTTTTTGATGTAGTCATAGTATGTTTTAATTATTATTAAAATATTTTAGCAAAATAATACAATCGAATATAATTGGAAATGAGAAAAGAGGAAGTATCATTATGAAAAAGAAATTGATTTCTACAGTGTTATGTATCTGTATGGCTGCATCTGCATGTGCTTGTGGACAGGCAACCCAAGAAACATCGGATGATGTACAGGAATCTCAGAATGCGGAGGAAACACAGGCTGTTGAGGAAACGCAGACACAGGAGCAGGTGGAGAGACCGATTCTGGAGGTAAGCTATGACGGCATTGCAACAGGAAGCGTGAATGCGAGGGTGGCTGTCCATGATCCTTCTATTATTAAGGCAGATGGTAAGTATTATATTTTTGGTTCCCATATGGCTGGAGGTGTAACCGAGGACCTTCGTACATGGACCAGAGTTGGTAACGGATATACAGAGACGAATACTGTATACGGTAATTTGTTTGAAGAAGGACTTCATGTCTTTGATTACGCGGGTAATGGAGATAGCTTGATTAAGACCGATGATGGTGGAACTCATGTGTGGGCGCCTGATGCAATCTATAATGAGGAGACAGGCTTGTACTATTTATATTATTGTACTACCTCAACATGGAATGCTTCTAATCTTTGCTACGGTGTATCAGAGAGTGTAGAGGGACCTTATGAATGGCAGGGAGCTTTGATTTATTCGGGCTTTACAGAGGAAACGATAGGTGCGACTGATGTGTATGATTATGTTTCAGAAGAATATGCAGCAGATACTTATCTGACACTTGGCGGTACTTACGAATATGAGGAATGGCCGAATGCTATTGACCCATCGGTGTTCTATGATGAAGACGGAAGACTTTGGATGGTTTATGGCTCATGGTCAGGCGGCATGTTCCTTTTGGAATTGGATGAGAAGACAGGTCAGGTAATTCACCCTGAGGCTGACCCTGAGAATAATGTAGACCCATATTTTGGAAAGAAGTTAATTGGTGGCGGACATAAGTCAATTGAAGGACCGTATATTTTATATGATGATGTAAGCGGATATTATTACCTATTTGTTTCTTATGGTTCGCTGACAAGAGAGGGTGGATACCAGATTCGTGTATTCCGTTCTGAGACAGTGGATGGCGAATATGTGGATATGAATGGTAATTATCCTAATAATAATGGAAATCATTCATACTATGGTTTGAAGCTTTCGGGTAATTATTTCCTTCCGAGCTTAAAGCGCGCTTATATGGCGACAGGACACAACTCAGCCTTTATTGATGATGATGGTAAGAAGTATATTGTATATCATACAAGATTTGATGATGGTACAGAGGGACATTCTCCTCGCGTGAAGCAGTTCTTTGTAAATGAAGAAGGATGGCCATGCATGCTGCCATATGCAACTAATGGTGAGACGATTTCTGAAACAGGCTATAGTATGGACCAGGTAGTTGGTGAATATTATTTGATTAATCAGGGTATGGATATTAGTGCTTCAATTGCTGAGCCGATTAAGATTGTCCTCGAAGAGGATGGTACTTTATGGGGCAATGATATCGAGGGTACCTGGGAAATGACAGATGGTACATATTATATGCATTTTAGCTATGATGAGAAGAATTATAGCGGTGTATTCTGCGAGATGCTTGATGAGGCAGGTACAAAGGTAATGACCTTCACAGCAGTTGGAAGCAACCAAAGTGTATGGGCTGTAAAATATTAATAAGATAATAAAGGGCTTTGTTCTATGTTTATAGGACAAAGCCTTTTTGGTATAATTATAGTAATTAGTAAGATATATTATTATTTCGTGAAGTATTCAAAATTTGAGTAAAAGTTTTTGGGGTATAGTAAATGATTTCGGTGCTGTATACAAAATGCACAAAGTAAAAAAGTAATTTTTGTATTGTTTTATAAAACTAACGAATTGAAAGTGGAAAAAAGTATGTAAAATAATAAAATAGCACAAAAAAACTAAGCTCTATCCATTGACTTTATCAGCAGAAAAGAGTAGATTAATTAGTGTATAGAAATGACTAAAATGTTTAACTCAAAAATAAAATTAAAACTCAGGAAAGGGCAGGGTTGAAATATGAAGGTTAAGAGCGCCAACAGAAAAACCAAAAGAATATCATCGAGATTGATTTCAAGAATTATTTCTTTGGGAATGGCAGCAAGCATGTGCTTCGGTATATGCGTGGATACTTCATCAGCACTTATTGTAAGAGCAGATGAAGAAAGCAGCGAGTACGCTTCTACTTATAATATGGAGGAGGAATACATCAGTGAGATGATTTCCCGCAACTATACGAAAGTAAGTGCGAAGTACACTGCTGATAATTATCAGGGAGAGGATGTTTATTTTGCGGCACAGGATATGGCGGCAGGCTCTGATAAGCTGACATCTGATACATATGAGTATGAGAAGGCTTCTCAGGTATTAGGCCTTAAGGTAGATGAAGAGGTTACTTTGACAATTGATGTGCCTGAGACTGCGGTATATGAGATGCAGTTAGAGTATTTATCATATGATGCTTCTGTACTTCCTGTAGGTATCGCTATGCAGATAGATGGTGACTATCCATTCTATGAGCTTCGTAATCTCGAGTTCGAGACTACATGGGTAGCTAAGGCAGAGAAGTCTTATGATAGATACGATAATGAAATCGTTACAGTACCTGACAAGTTAATACAGTGGGAGGTTAAGGCTATAGGTGACGGTAGCTACCGTTATTCAAGAGCATTGAATGTAGAGCTTACAGCAGGTACACATGAGCTTACTCTTAAGATTAATGAAGGTAACTTCTTATTAGGTGGTATTATCCTGACACAGCCAGAGGTAATTGCCGAGTACACTTCTTCAGAGGTGGCAGAGGGCGATGCTTTTATTCAGATTCAGGCAGAGGACTTTACCTATAGAAATGATTCTTCGATTCATGCAATCGCTGAGTATGATACAAGCCTTGATCCATATGAGGTAACAGATACGGTATTGAATACAATTGATTCTGCATCTTACTCATCAGCAGGACAGAAGATTACATATGAATTCAATGTAGAGAAGGCTGGTTACTATTATATTGGAATGAACTACAGACAGTCAGATAAGAATGACTTCCCTGTATTTGTTAATATTGAAATTGATGGTGAGATTCCTAACACAGCATTTGCTTCTTATGCTTTGGATTATACCAATAAGTATAAGACAGTAACTTTACAGGATGCTACAGAGCAGAAGCTGAGTGTTTATCTTGAAGAGGGAACACATACAATCTCTTATACAATAGCGATTGATGAGCTTAGAGAGATTATGGAAGCGCTTGATGAGATTATGTCAGGTGTTAATGACCTTGCGTTAGAGATTACTAAGGTAGCAGGTACGAATTCAGATAAGTACCGTGACCTGAAGCTTTCTAAGTATATTCCGAACCTTGAGGAGCAGTTGTTCGGATATGCTGACAGATTATATGCATTGCAGGAGACAGTACGTGACCATGCGAAGACAGATAAGGCGATTGCGATTCTTTCATCTATGAGTATTGCAGCAGAGCAGTTAATCTCTCTTGCAGAGGAGCCTGATGAGATTCCTTACCGTGTAGCAGAGCTTTGTACAAGTGCATCCAGTGTTAACAGACATCTTGCGAATACAGTAGATAACTTAATTAAGAATAACCTTGCGATTGATAGAATTTACATTTATCAGGAGGGAGCAGAGCTTCCTAAGAAGCCTAATATCTTTGCTTCAGCAGGTCTGAATATTAAGAGATTCGTAGCTTCCTTTACAGACCAGGCTTATTCAACTAATAATACAGACCCTGACCATTTACAGGTATGGGTTAACCGTTCAAGCCAGTATGTTCAGATTATGCAGAAGATGATTGATGAGTCATTTACTCCTGAGACAGGTATTGAGGTAGATATCAGTATCATGCCTGACCAGTATAAGCTGGTACTTGCGAATACATCAGGTAACGCACCTGACGTAGCAACAGGTATTAACTATACAATTCCATACGAGCTTGCTATTAGAGGAGCGCTTGTGGATATGACACAGTTTGAAGGTTTCCAGGAGGCGGCTGAGCCTTATGGAGAAGGTTTCTTCTTAACAGGTACGATTAATGACAGTATTTACTCTATGCCTGAGACCATGAACTTCTGGGTGTTATTCTACCGTTCTGATATTTTGGATAAGTTAGGACTTGAGGTTCCTGATACAATGCAGGATGTAGTAGATATGCTTCCAGAGCTTAAGATGAGAGGTTTGAATTATTATCAGCCTGTATCAGGTATGCTTGCTATGAGAAACTTCCATGGTACAACACCTTTAATTCATCAGTTTGGCGGTTCTTTATATGAGGCGACAGCACAGGAAGGTACAGCATTTGGTAATGCAGAGGCAATTGATGGATTTACATATTTAACAGAGCTTTTCACAATTTATGATATGCCAATCAACATTGATAACTTCTATCAGCACTTAAGAAATGGCGATATGCCAATCGGTGTAGCTGATTATGCAACTTACAACCTTATGTCCAATGCAGCACCTGAGCTTCAGAACTCATGGGAAATCGCTTTGGTTCCAGGTGTAGAGCAGGAGGATGGTACAATCGACAGAACAGTATGTGGTTGTGCAGAGAGTAGCGTTATCTTTAAGTCGGATGCAGAGCGTGAGCAGAAGGCATGGCAGTTTGTTGAGTGGTGGTCATCAACAGAGATTCAGGCTGAGTTCGGTCAGAACTTACAGAATATCTATGGTGATGAGTATATGTGGACAACAGCTAATCTTGATGCATTTATGCAGCTTCCTTGGGATACTCAGGATAAGCAGGTAATTGCAGAGCAGATGTCTCATGTAATAGATGTTGCTAGAGTACCAGGTACATACTTATTAGAGCGTGAGATTAGTAACGCATTTAATGACATCGTTGTTAACGGTGACACAGCACAGACTCGAATTGATGAAGCGGTTAAGACAATTAATCGAGAAATCGACAGAAAGCTGGAAGAGTTTGAGTACATTGATAGTGAGGGTAATACTATCGAAGAATATAGAATTCCGACAATCGAAACAGTGCGTAGATTGTTAGGCAGGGAAGAATAGGGGTGATGAATAGATATGAGTAAAAAATTAGTCACTACTTCAAAGAAACTGGCAAGAAGAGATAATAACAAAAACGGTTATCTGTTCATTTTGCCTTATGCAATTGTGTTTACGATTTTCATTTTAGTGCCTGTTATTTTGGCAGTAATCTTATCGTTTACAAACTTTAATGCGATTGAGTTTCCATCATGGGTTGGTTTCCTGAACTACATTACAGTTCTAACCAATGATGAGGTATTTATGCAGCATGTACTTCCGAATACAGTAGTATATGCGTTGGTAGTAGGTGTCGGTGGATATATCTTATCCTTCGTACTTGCTTGGGCTCTTTGTAATCTTCCAAGTATGCTCAGAACGGTGTTTGCTTTGATTATTTATTCACCAAGTATGACAGCTGGTGTTGCAATGGGTGTTGTATGGAAGGTTATTTTCTCAGGTGACCAGACAGGTCTTTTGAACAGCTGGCTTATGGAGCTTGGTATTATTACAGAGCCGATTATCTGGTTGATTAATGAGAATTATCTGTTACCGATTGTTATCGTTATCGGTTTATGGTCAAGTATGGGTATTGGTTTCCTGTCCTTGATTGCAGGTATTCTGAATGTTGATGAATCTCTATATGAAGCGGGAGCAATTGACGGTATTAAGAACAGATTCCAGGAGATGATTTACATTACGATTCCAAGTATGAAGCCACAGATGTTCTTTGCAGCGGTTATGAGTATCGTAAATGCATTCCAGGCAGGTTCTATCTATACCTTATTAACAGGTAACCCTTCACCTGGATATGCTTCACAGTTGTTAGTTAACCACATTGAGGACTACGGTTTCTTACGTTATGAAATGGGTTATGCAGCGGCTGTATCTGTAGTGTTGTTATTGATTGTGCAAATATTCTCTAAGGTAGCTAATAAGCTCTTTACAGAAGAAGATTAGGAGGCAATATGGCATATAAGGGACGACGGATTAATCCGCAACATTTTGAAAAAAGTCAGATAAAGATTATTATTGCAGTGCTTCCTTTGGTTATTTTTATGGCACTACCGATTGTCTTTATCATTAATCATGCATTTAAGCCGATGGAAGAGTTATTTGCCTTCCCACCGACATTTATTGTTAAGAATCCTACATTGGATAATTTTACGGCTTTGATTAAAGCAAGCCGTACAGCAGGTATTCCGCTGAGCCGTTATGTATTTAACAGTCTCATCGTAACTGTAGTAACAATTTTTCTTTCTTTGTTATTTACAACCTGCGCGGCATTCGCGTTATCAAAGATTAAGTTTAAGGCAAAGCATATTTTGATGAATATTAACCAGATTGCGATTATGTTCGTAGGAACAGCGGTATTGATTCCAAGATACCTGGTAATCAGTCTTGGTGGAATGGTAGATAGCTATGCAGCACATATTCTTCCACTTTTGGCTGTGCCTGTAGCACTTTTCCTTGTAAAACAGTTCGTGGATCAGGTGCCTGATTCCTTGTTAGAGGCGGCATATATTGATGGAGCAAATGACCTTAAGGTTTATTTTAAGATTATTCTTCCAATGATTAAGCCTGCGATTGCAACAGCTGCGATTTTGGTATTCCAGCAGGTATGGACCAATATGGAGACCTCTAACTATTTCGTGAATGATGACAGTATGAAGACACTGACCTTCTATATGAATACATTGGCAAATGCCAATAACACTGTAGCTGGTCAGGGTATGGCAGCGGCAGCAGCATTGATTATGTTCGTGCCAAACCTTGTATTATTCTGTATCTTACAGAAGAACGTTATGAACACAATGGCACATTCCGGTATCAAATAATTAAGAAGGCGGTTAGCGTATGAAAAAGTATATATTGAACTTTAAAAGAATAGCTTTAAGCCTGCTTGCTATGGTACTGGTAATGAGTAGTGCTCTTACAGTACAGGCAGAGGATGCGCCTTATAAGACGTATACCTTTGATGGCTATGGCTCAATTATGCAGACACAGACAGCTTATCTTCCTTATGAGACGATTGCTAAGTTTGATGAGGAAGCATTAAGTGGTCCGAGTGATATGTGTATTACCGATGACGGATTTATTTATGTTGCCGATACAGGCAACAGCCGTGTTGTTGTCGGTGACTTAGAGGGTAATCTTGTTAAGATTATCGGTGAAGGTACTCTGAAGACACCAAAGGGTGTATTTGTAACAAAGAACAATCATGTTTATGTTGCGGACAGAGATGCCCAGAGTATTTTTGAATTTGATGAGAATGGAGATTTGCTGAATCAGTATGGTAAGCCTGCAAGCCCACTGTACGGTGATGCATTAGAGTTCCTTCCTATCAAGATTGTTGTTAATGATGCAGGAATCATGTATGTTGTCTGCGAATCTAATACGAATGGTATCGTAGAGATTTCGCCAAATGAGGGAGGAACCTTCCTTGGATACTTCGGTACGAACCAGGCGGAGCGTTCTCTTCAGACAATTATCTACAGAGCGATTGCTTCAGATGCTCAGAGAGCAAAGATGGTATCTAATATTCCATCAACTCCTGATAACCTTTGTATTGATGATAATGGTCTTATCTACACGGTTACACGTGGTGAAGAGTATGATACTCTGAAAAGATTGAATATCGCTGGTAAGAATATGATTGAGCCTGATACTTATGATGATATTCCAGCAGCAGTTGCAGCTGGTAACCACGATAACGTATTTATGGTTTCTCAGCAGGGTTATGTATATGAGTTTAACAATGAAGGTGAGATTCTGTATGTATTCGGTGGTGCTGACGACGGTACTCAGCGAGTTGGTCTTTGTACATTGGTAAGCGCAATTGGCGTAGATACAGAGGATAGAATCTATATCCTGGATCAGGATAAGGCACAGATTCAGATTTTCGAGCCGACAGAGTTTACTAATCTTCTGCATGAGGCGCTGAATCTCTATGCAACAGGACGTTATACAGAGAGTAAGGCACCATTAGAGGAAGTTCTTAAGATGAACAGTATGTTTGACTATGCGAATAAGGCTATGGGTAGAGCATACTTCCAGGAAGAAAATTACGAGAAGGCACAGTACTATTCAAAGCTTGCAAAGGATTATGAAGGATACTCAGATGCTTCATGGGAGATTCGTAATCTTCAATTGAAGAAATACATCGTACCTTTCATCTGGTGTGTAGTTGGTCTTTGGGTTCTTTCTAAGGTTATTAAGAGACTTGATCAGAAGAAGAATATCTTACAGCCAGTTAGAGATGTTAAGGAGAAGATAGGATCTATTGACTTTATTGCAAAGCTTCAGTATGCATGGTACTTTATGAAGCATCCGTTTGAAGGTACATACGGAATTGCAAGAGAAGGTAAGGCATCTTTAAGGGTTGCTAATTTCCTTGTTGCAGTATTTGCAATTGAGTATATTATTAATAAGTATTTAAGTGGTTTCCTTTGGAAGAATGTTCGTGAGGGTAGATATGAGTTATTCTCTGATATTGCAACTATTGTAATTGTTCTGATTGCAGTAACAGGTTGTAGCTATTTGGTATCTACAATCAATGATGGTGAAGGTACGATTAAGAAGTTATATTGCTCTTTCGTATATTCGTTAACACCATATATTACATTGATTCCTGTAGTATTCCTGTTCTCACATGTAGTAACAATCAATGAAGAGTTCTTAATTACTTTTGCATATATTTTGATTTATGCATGGTGTGCAATATTGTTTGTACTTTCTGTGAAGGAAATTAACTACTATACGATGAAAGAGACCTTTAAGGTACTTGCATTAACAGTATTTACAATTTTAATCCTTGCCCTTTTAATCTTTATCATTTATGTACTTTGGGCACAGGTATTTGAGTTTATTATCGCGATTGGCGGAGAGGTGGTGTATCGCATTGGCAACTAAAGGATTTGCATTAAAGAGAGTTATATGTATGCTGCTGGCAGTGCTTATGTGTATCACTTGCCTGCCAGGCACTAAGCTTACAGCATCTGCGGCTGCAAATATTCCTTCTGAGTATGCGCAGGTAGCAGAGAGCGATAGCTATAAATTATATTTATATGAGCCTACCATGTCAGTTATCCTAGAGAATAAGACAAATGGTCAGGTATTGTACTCAACCTTAATGGCTGAGGATGACGACGGAATTAATAATAAGACTTGGACAGCATATATGCAGTCAGGTATTGTTCTTACAGCTATTAAGGGTGCGAATGACACTTATCAGGTTGACCTTGTAAGCTGTCCTAACGAGATTAGCTATGAATATACAGATAATGGATTTGTAGCGAGCATTGAGTTTAAGGAGTATGACTTTGGTCTGGCTGTTGAAGTATCCTTAGAAGGAGACGAACTGATAGTTTGTGTTCCTGAGGAGTCTATCTATGAGAACAGCTCAGCTTATATTGGAACTGTAAGCTTGTTCCCTATGATGGGCTATAGCTACCTTGATGCAAAGGAAGGCTATATGTTTATTCCTGATGGAAACGGTGCAATGATTTATCTTGATGATAAGGATGGACGTTATGCAAGTGGTTTCTCACAGGTGATTTATGGTTCGGATGCAGGTTTTACAGATTCTACTACAGAGGTTCTGTTGTGGGAAAGATATGATACAGTAGTTGATCCTGAGAAAGTGCTTGCGCCTATATTTGGTATGATGCATACAGAGGATAAGATTGGTTATCTTGCCATCGTTGAGGATGGTAATCAGAGAGCCAGCATTGAAGCGCATCCAAACGGAGTTATGGTTAATTACAATCGTTGCTTTGCGAAGTTTACCGTGCGTAAGATTTATGTACAGCCATTGAACAATTCTAACTCAGGTACAGTAACACAGGCTGAGGCAGACAGAACACATAGTAATTTACAGGTTCGTTATGTCCTGTTGACTGATGATGCAGCAGATTACTCAGGTATGGCAGTTGCTTACCGTGAGTATCTTCAGGCGAATGGTATGCTTGAGGCTGCGGATACAGAGTATAAGACTCGTGTAGACTTCCTTGGTACAGAGAGAGAAGAATTCATGGTATTCAAGAGAGCTGTTACCATGACAACTACAGAGCAGATGGAGGAGATGTTTGCTGATTTACAGAGTAATGGCGTAAACAGCCTGTTATCTGTCTATAAGGGTTGGCAGGCAGGCGGTCTCTATGATGTTCCGATTACAAAGTATAAGGCAGATGGTGAGATTGGCGGTACTTCTGCAGTGACAGAGCTGATTACAGACTGGGCTGAGAAGAATTATGATGTATATCTTTACAATGAGTCTTTACTTTCTAACCCTGAGGAGAATAATACAACCTTTAATGCGGTTAAGAAGGTAAATAAGAGAAAGCTTGAGATTACATCCCGTGACAATGTATACCAGACCTTTAATTATGTATTACCATTCAAGACAGAGACAATTTTGGATAAGTTTGTTGAGTCATATACAGATAAGGGTGTTAATAATCTTGCACTTGCAGGTATTACGGATAATATTTTCTCTTATAGCTACAGCGGTAAGTTCTACACAAGATTTGATTGTGCAAAGACTTATGAGAATATTGTTTCTAACATAGCTGACAAGACAAATTTGATTCTCGAGGAGCCGTTTGCTTACCTTTGGAAGGATGCGCAAGCATTCCTTGATATGCCGCTTGGTTCTTCTGCTTATATGTATGAGGATGAAGAGATTCCATTTATGTCGATGGTATTAAAGGGAAGCATCCCTATGTATTCTGACTATGTGAATTTCCAGGCGAATAAGCAGGAGTTCAGATTACAGATGATAGAAGCAGGTGTATATCCATCCTTCTATCTGACCTATGAAGATTCTGCAGATTTGATTTATACCAAGTCTTCTGATCTTTATAGTACAAAGTATGATACCTACAGAGATTCAGTGATTGCATATGATGCGGAGTTTAAAGCGATTGCAGAAGCAACAGCAGACGCATATATTGCACGTCATGACAAGGTAGAGACAGGTGTCAACAAAGTTACATACGATAACGGCGTTGTGATTTATGTAAACTATACGGATAATGCTGTAACAGTAGAAGGTGTTACAATTGATGGCTTATCTGCAAAGGTGGTGAAGTAAATGAGTAAAGAAAGCAGAATGGCAAAAAAGCTTGAAAAAAAGAATAAAGCAAAAATTAAGCCGGGACGTCTTGCCAGACGTGAAGCAATTACAGGATTGCTTTTCGTTACACCGTGGATTATCGGTTGCGCAATTTTCCTCATTTACACCATGGGAAATTCCTTCTGGTACGCGCTTAATAATATCAGAATCACACCAAAGGGATATAAGTTTACTTTCCTTGGAACAGGAAATTTTACGCAGATTTTGTTCTCGGATCCTGATTTTCCGATTCAGATTGTGGAGTATATGACTTCAACGATTTTGTCGGTACCGATTGTTGTAGTATTTGCTTTGATTATTGCGATGCTATTGAATGGAAATATCAAGTTTAAAGGCTTCTTTAGATTGATTTTCTTCCTTCCTGTTATCGTAGTAAGCGGACCTGTTATGGGTATGCTTTCAGAGCAGGGGGCAGCTACGATTTCCACAATTGATACACAGACGATTGTAGATGCGATATCAACCTTTTTGCCAAAGGGTATGGCAGATGCGATTTCGGAATTATTCCAAAGTATGATTATGATTCTTTGGTATTCAGGTGTGCAGATTTTGATTTTCTTATCTGCATTGCAGAAGATTGACCGTTCTATGTATGAGGCAGCACAGATTGATGGTGGTTCAGGCTGGGAGTGTTTCTGGAAGATTACACTTCCTACTATTAAGCCGATGATTTTGATTAACGTTGTATATACTGTTGTATTTATTTCAGGCAATGATCAGAATAGTATTATTGGATTGATTCAGAGTGCGATGTTCTCAGGAACAAAGGAAAAGGGTTATGGATATGCATCAGCAATGGCATGGATATATTCTTTAGTTGTATTGTTAATTGTTGGACTCTTCGCAGTGCTTCTCATGGCGCGTAAGGATGTTTATGAACGTCAGGTTAAGAAGGCTAAAAAGGCAATGAAGAAAGAAGCAAGAATGGAGAGAAAGGTAGAAAGGAGGTCAGCAAGAAATGCCAAGAAGATTGAAAAAGCAAGAGCAAAACGCAAATACTCAACCTACGATGGCTCAGGCGACTACTAAAGCCGCTTTCAGACCTCATAAGCTGACAGAGACCGATAAGGATAAGATTCAGAGATTCCTGTTTGGTTCTAAAGAAAAGGAAGGTTTTTTAAAGCAGTTGGTGGTATATGCCCTTCTGATTTGTATCGGCTTTATTTACCTTTATCCGATATTGTATATGCTGAGTAGTTCATTGATGAATTTGGATGATTTGTTGGATTCTTCCATTAACTGGATTCCAAGTACATTGAATATAGCGAACTATGCACAGGCGGGAAGAAGTATGGACTTCTGGAAGTCTCTTGGAATGAGTATAATCATTGCAGGTGTACCGACTATATTAAATGTATTGTCGTGTTCGATAGTAGGCTATGGTTTGGCGAGATTTGAGTTCCCAGGCAAGAAGGCGATTCTTGGAGTTATTATATTCTCATTTATCCTTCCAAGCCAGGTAACCATGATTCCTACATATGTGCTTTATAATAATATTGGTATTCTTGGAAGTCTTAAGGCATTTATCCTTCCGTCACTTTTGGCACAGGGTATTAATGCACCGATTTTCATACTGATATTCTTCCAGTTCTTCCGTCAGGTACCTAAGGTATTGATTGAAGCAGCACAGATTGATGGTGCGGGATATTTTAAGTCATTTATCAGGATTTCTCTGCCATCGGCAGCACCTGCGATTTTGACAGTATTCCTGTTCTCATTCGTATGGTACTGGAATGAGTCATACTTAACACAGATGTATGTATCAGGTATTATGACAGAGTCTGGTTGGACTTCACTCGTTATTCAGCTTGATAAGTTTGCAAGTAACTATTCTCAGTATGCGCAGACAGCACAAAGTGGTGCGACAAGCCTTAATGAGTCAATCAGTATGGCTGGTACAATGCTAAGTATTTTACCTGTATTGATTATGTATTTCGTGCTCCAGAGATATTTCGTAGAGAGTATCGACCGTGCAGGTATTACAGGCGAATAGCATAAAAAATCCTTATATCGAAGATTTTTTATGCACGAGTTTGCATTAACTGCAAACTCGACAGGCTAAATTAAAATAGTAATGTCGAATGAATAGATAAGATGCCGAAAAAGTAAACAATTTCGGCATCTTATTTTAGTTAGTATTTCATAAAGTTTTAGTTTTAACTAAAAAACTTTAACTTTTTTTACAAAAACTATATCTTTTTGTGAAATATTATGGTATAAACTAAACATAAGCATTTTTCAACTGCGTAACGGGTATTCGTAAGCTTTGTAATACGAATAAGGCAGTTGTGATGATAAGGAGGAAAAACAATGAAAAAGAAACTATTGGCATTATTACTGTCTACAGTAATGGTAACAGGTTTGGTTGGTTGCGGAAGCAGTGATGATTCATCATCTACTTCAACATCATCAACATCATCTACATCAGGTGATACAGTTGCTACTACTGAGGAGAAGGTTACAGAGAAGGAGATTAACGGATATACATATTCTCTTGCAACAGATTTAACAGATGAGAATATTGAGTTAACATACTTCCATTTTGATCAGGATGAGACAGTACAGTACCTTGCAGACAGATTCATGGAGTTATATCCAAAGATCAAGGTTAATGTTAAGTATGAGAACGTTGCTACATACAATGATACATTATTAGCTCTTATCGCTAACGGCGAGAGCCCTGACGTAATCATGTATTCAGATTGTGACTTTGCATTAAGTAACATGTTATTAGCAGACGTTAAGGAATATTGGGATGCAGACCCTGAGACAGCTAATCTTGCAGATACAATTGCATCAGCAAAGATTGGTACATATATGACAAGCGGACAGTATGGTGTTCCTGTTAAGTTCTTCCCAGGTGTTATGTTCATCGACAGAAATGTATTAGAGACATTGAACGTAGAGGTTCCTGGACAGGATTGGACATGGCCAGAGATGATTCAGTTAATCAAGGATTGTACAGTACTTGATTCTCCTGATGGAATGGCTTACTACGGATTAGGTGTATACAACAGACTTGACTCTTACTACGGTATCGCAGCTAGCCAGGAGATTATCGGTGAGTTCGGTTTTGATGGAACTGACTTTGACCTTGGTGTATGGGCTGTAGGTGAGCAGGAGTTCTCAGACCTTAAGCTTGGTGGATATGTTGCACCTGCTGTAGAGACACAGGAGATGGAAGACTGGGCTGGAGACTGGGAGGCTTGGTTTGGTGCTACAGGACATGTTGCGTTATTCTCAGAGGCATTCTGGACATACCAGGGTACATGGGCTACAGAAGCTTTCGAGCAGTATGACTTAGATATCGTTCCTTACGTTGTACCTGCTGTAAGCGAGGCTGATGCATCAGCAGATCACCATTCAATCGCTACTATCGACTTTGGTGGTGTTACAACATCTTGTGAGTATCCTCGTGAAGCATACGAACTCTTAAAGTTCATGAGCTTTGGTAAGGACGGATGGATGACAAGAATTGAGATGTACAATGATGAGACTATCACAAACGCTTCTGGTCTTGCATTAAAGTATGATGTAATGCCAGCTCCTATTACAAAGAATGAGGAAGTTTGGGATGCTTACATTGCAATGTATACAAAGGGAATGGATGAAGAGCATGTAGCTCATTGGGAGAATTACTTCGCAAGCTGTATGCAGCCTATCCCATTCGGATGGACATCTATCGCAGGTTACTGGAACTATTGTGCTGAGTACTTTAACACAATTGGTATTCATGATTTGGTAGATAAGGGTACTGCTAAGGCAGCTGACTACGCTTTAGAGGCTACAGAGAAGGCTAACCTTTACCATGCACAGGCAATGCTTGATTACTTCGGTTCAGCAGGATATGATATCTTGTCTGATGAAGAAGTTGCATTATATGAGCAGATGGTTGCAGATAATTCATAATTGCAGTATAATGTTTTAGTACATAATTGAATAAAGATGTTTAATTTTTAGACAAATAATAGGTGTTACAGCTATGGAGCTTGCAAAGGAGTTTCCATAGAATATTGAAAACTATATAAGTAATACGCAGGATGTCGCAGCGGGTATTTCGTGACATCCTGTGATATATAAGGAGG
Organism: Lachnospiraceae bacterium; assembly: GCA_017467805.1. Lineage (GTDB taxonomy): Bacteria > Bacillota > Clostridia > Lachnospirales > Lachnospiraceae > COE1. The sequence continues at coordinate 31,109 of JAFUKJ010000030.1, read as the reverse complement.
AAAAACATGAAAAAGAAATTATTAGCATCAGTTCTTAGCGTAAGCATGCTTGCAGCATTAATGACAGGCTGCGGAAGCACAGAGGACACATCTTCTACACCAGAGACAAAGGTTGAGGAGTCAAAGGCAGAAGAGACAAAGGTTGAGGAAACAAAGGTTGAAGAAGTTAAGGTTGAGGAGACAAAGGCTGTAGAAGAGACTACAGCAGCTGAAGAAGCTCCAGCTGGTCCTGTAGTTGCAGAGCCAGAAGCTCTTCCAGAGACACCATTTGCACATCTTACATTTGATGGCGAAGATGAGGGATATACACTTGTTACTCAGGTGGAGAAGGCAGCAGACAGCGCAAATGATGGCGCAACATATGATATTGCTGCAGCTGAGGGTACATTCCAGTACGCTACAGGTCCTGTTGGTAACTGTATTTTCTTAGATGGTAAGGCAGGTCTTGATTTAGGTCTTGAGCCTACAAATACAGATGCATACACAGTTTCATTCTGGGTAAATGCAGACAGATTAGCTACATTCGGACCAACTCTTCAGATGGGTTATGATATGGGTAAGGCTGCAGATGTTGGAAACGATGTAACATGGTTAAACGTAACACAGTCTGAGTGGGGTGCTAACTCTGCTAAGATTTTCCCTATCGTATGGAGCCGTAACGAGGCATCTGACGGTGCTGACGGTACAGACTGCTGGCCATGGATGTATGGATGGGATGATTCTATCCATGGTAAGAGAGAGTGGTGTCATGTAACTATCGTATGTTCTGGTGAAGAGCAGGCTAGTCCACTTGGTTCTACAACAGTAGGTGCTCAGTACTACATCAACGGTGCTAAGGTATACGATTCACAGGATAACTACATGAATGGTACATACTTCGAGTATACATGGGATGCTACATTAGCTCCAAATATCATGGAGCCAGGTGACAAGGAGTTCGAGTCATTATTCGGTGTTAACTACTGGGATACAATCTTCAAGGGTTATGTAGATGATTTATATGTATATGATACAGCTCTTACAGCTGGTCAGGTTGCTTCTCTTTATGCTTTAGGTGATGCAACAGTTGAGCCTGTTTTAGCTGATGGTACAGTAGTAGAGCAGGAAGTTGAAGTTGAGCCAGTTGCAGCAGATCATAGCGATGTTGTTACAACAGGTACAGTAGTAGGTGCTACAGACTGTTCAACAGGATGGTGGTCAGCATTCTCTGACGTAGTAGCTGTTCCAGCAGGTGAGACAGTAACTGTTAACTTCAAGAACTACTCTAGCCAGTTAAATAACTGGAACAACTTCGTTGTAATTCTTCAGAACGTAGCAGCAGGTCATTCAGCAACTGATGATGCAAACTACAAAGAGTATGCTGTAGTTCGTGCAGATAACTTCGGTTGGGGTGCTGGTTATGATAACATTGCAACACCAACATGTGATTGGAACTGGGAGACATTTAAGTCAGATATCGACCGTGCAGATGTAGCATTAGCTATTACAAACAACGGTGAGACAGCTGATATCGTAGCTACAGTTACAACAGCAGCTGGTACAGTTTATACACAGTCATACACAGGTATTGCTGTAGATGGTGATTTATACTACTGCTTATCAACAGAAGGCGGATTCCTTGATATTCAGTAATCAATGCTAATACATTAATAATAGAGGACGCTTCGGATTTTATCCGAAGCGTCTTTTACGTTACTAAATTTGGGTATGTCGGGCTGTTAAGGCGGCGCCGTAAGAAGTCGGCAAACCCGAATTTGAACACATATATTGACAAATCTGTTTATTGAGAATAAACTAATAGTTGTTTATTTCTGATAAACAGGAAGGAGATTGTTTTATGGAGGATGTTAAATTAGGAGTTGTGGAGTCACGTTTTGCAGATATTATCTGGGAAAATGAGCCGATACAGTCCAGAGCTTTGTCGGAAATTTGTGAGAGAGAGTTGAATTGGAAGAGACCAACTACATATACGGTATTAAGAAAGCTTTGTGAGAGAGGCTTGTTTCAGAATGTGGATGGCATTGTAAGTGCGGTGATATCAAAGCAGGAGTTTCATGCCATGCAAAGTGAAAGGTTTGTGGAGGAGACCTTCGAGGGTTCACTGCCAGCCTTTTTGAATGCTTTTACCACTAGAAAAGCATTAACAAGTGAGGAAATAGCTCAGATTCGTAAAATGATTGATGCCTATGAGGAGGAGTAAGTATGGAGGAATTATTTCTTAAATTACTGAATATGAGTATCTCAGCGGGTTGGATGGTATTAGCAATAGTTATTCTAAGAGGATTTATTAAGAAGATGCCAAAGGCTGTCAGATGCGTGTTGTGGGCATTGGTGGCAGTTCGCTTGGTGATACCGATTACGTGGGAGAGTGGGTTAAGTCTGATTCCAAGTGCACAGACCATACCGCAGGATATTTTATATGCGACAGAACCAACGATTCACAGTGGAATCAGTTTTGTGAACAGCTACGTGAATCCTGTGATTTCAGAGAGCCTTGCACCAACTGTGGGAGATAGTGTCAATCCGTTGCAGGTGATTACCTTTGTTGTGTCATGGGTATGGTTAATAGGTATATTTGCAATGTTCCTTTATGTGATTTATAGCTACCTAAGAATTCGAGGAAGGGTGTCAGCATCAATACCTGTTAAAGAAAATATTTATATATGTGATGATATTGCCGCACCTTTTATATTAGGTGTCATTAAGCCAAGAATCTATCTTCCGTCGGATTTGGAGCAGGATATCAGTACTTATGCCATTGCTCATGAAAAAGCCCATATCAGAAGACATGACCATTGGTGGAAGCCATTAGGATTCTTGCTTTTGTCTTTATATTGGTATAACCCAGTGCTTTGGGTTGCCTATGTATTGTTTAGTAGAGACATTGAGCTTGCATGTGATGAGAAAGTGATAAAAGAGTTAGGAGAGATGGAGAAAAAGCCATATTCTGAGGCATTATTGCAGTGCAGTGTCTCAAGGAAAATGATATCTGCCTGTCCTTTGGCATTCGGTGAAGTGGGCGTAAAGGAAAGGGTTCGCAATGTATTAGTCTACAAGAAGCCTACATTTTGGGCATTGTCAGGGGCAAGCTTGATATGTGTGATAGTGAGTGTATGTTTCTTGTCAAATCCAAGAGAAGTTCAGGAATTACCACAAGGAACCTACACCTCTAAGGAGTGTCTGTACATGAACCTCTTAAGCTCATATCTTCCGATAAATGGTGCTTCGGGTCAGATTTATTACGTGGAAGAAAATTTATTTGTATTAAAAAATTTAAGCAGTGGTATAGAACACCGTATGGAGCTGGAAAGCCTGGAATGGAAGGAATTTCCATACACAGATGAAGAATGGAGAGCATTATATGCTTTTGAATTGGATGAAAGAGTTATAGAGAATATTAGCGAGTTATGTGAGAGTATAGGATATATTGAGTTAGAAGAAGGCTATTGTCTTCTGAGAATGAATAAGGCCATTTGGTTAGTCAAAATTTATCATGACGGAGTAGCAGGAATGGATTATATATGGAGTATTTATCGAATTGAGAGAGAAAATGCAACCAGCGAAGAAGAAATCCCTTATATAAAGTAAGTGGAAGTGTGCCGAATACAGAAGGAGGAAACAACATGGAAGATACAGAAATCATTGAATTATATTGGCAACGCTCACAACAAGCGATTACAGAAACGGATGGTAAATACGGAAGACAGCTTCATACTTTGTCTCAGAAGATATTGTACAATCAAGAAGACTCAGAGGAGTGCGTAAATGACACCTATCATGCGGCGTGGAATACCATACCGCCAAAGAGACCTGAGTTCTTCTTTGCATATCTGGCAAAGATAGCAAGAAACTTCTGTTTTGGAAAACTGGATTATCAGAAGGCAAAGAAAAGAGATGCGTTAGTTGTAGAGTTAAGCACAGAACTGGAGAATTGTATATCCGCCCCTGATGATTACACCCGTAAAATGGAGAGTGAGGAAATCGGAAGAATTATCAGTGAGTTTTTACATACACAGACAGAGCAGATGCGTAAGGTATTCGTCAGAAGATACTGGTATATGGATTCCATCACGGATATAGCTAAGGCATATAATATGAGTGACAGCAAGGTGAAATCTATCCTGTTTCGTATGCGTGGTAAGCTGCGCGAGCATTTGGAAGAGGAGGGTATTGTATTATGAGAGGCATTGATTTATTAAAGGATATTGGGTATATCGATGACAGTTTCGTGCAGGAGGCAGCGTTAGATGTGGGAGCATCCAAGGTGAAAAAGACTATTCAATGGAGCAAATGGACCAGATGGGGCAGTGTTGCGGCAGGCTTTGTAGTGCTTTGCGTTGCTGCAGTGGCACTCAGACAGGGAACACGCTCTTATGATGCGACTGAAAGTGCCAGTGTGGATACTGCAGCAGTCTATTCAGTAACTGACTCTGTGACAGAAGAAGTTTATGTAGAGGAAGCAAAAGAGGAAGCAAAAGAGATAGCGAACGGAGCCAGCAGTACAACAACATCTACTACGACGGAATCCGCTAAAACAGAAGAAGTATCTGATATGGCAGCAGATATGGCGGCCCAAGAGGCAGGAAACAAGGAAACAATGACGATTATTAGTGAGTACTCTAAGACTGCAGAAGTGGATGGTGAAACTGCCAAAATGGAAGTGTCAGTATGCTATGCCACTCCAGAAAAGGGAGAATATTTCTACTTCTATGAATTAGAGGAGGCTATGAAAGCATACGCAGGGCAGGCAGTTCAATACTATGTAACGATTGATGTCTTTGAGGAGGGCGAACAGCTTACATTGGAAGTCATTTATGGTGGAGAAGAAGTTTATGACAAAAATTCTCCTCTAATTAAAGAATACGAGCGTTTACTTGCAGAGGGTTATGAGGTTATAATAGAAGAAGATGAACTTCGCGGATATTTTACCGAGGAAGAGCTTAAGACCTTTGCAGTGAATGCGGAATATGGTTATGCATTCCATTTCACTGAGGAGTTTTAAGTAGATGAAGCAGTAGATTTGGGAGGATAAGAACTTGGAATTAAGGCTTGAAGAGGGGAACCATATTTTATTATCAGAGGATAAGCTTAAGTATTTAAGACTGTTATCGGAGCAGTATCCGTCTGTACCGTCCGTGTGCCGAGAGATTATTAATCTGCAGGCAATTTTGAATCTGCCAAAGGGTACGGAGCATTTTATGAGTGATTTGCACGGAGAGTATGAGGCGTTCTATCATCTGCTGAATAATGCGGCGGGCGTTATTAAGGAGAAGGTAGACATGATATTTGGTGAGAGACTCTCCCCAAGAGAGCGTCGGGAAATCTGTACTTTGGTGTATTATCCCGTGGAGAAGCTCAAGAGACTCAGAGAAGAGCAGGTGCTGACACCCTATTGGTATAAGCTGACGCTTAAGAATCTGATGGAGCTTGCAAAGCTCTTATCTTCCAAATATACACGTTCTAAGGTTCGTAAGGCATTGCCTGCGGACTTTAGTTACATTATAGATGAGTTATTACATGCACAGTCTGATGAGGATAACAACCAGCATGTATATCACGAGAAAATCATTGATACCATTATAGATATTAAGAGCGCGGATGCTTTTATTGTGGCTATTTCCAAGCTTGTAAAGCGTCTTGCGGTAGACCATCTGCATATCGTGGGTGATATCTATGACAGAGGAAGCAGTGCTGACCACATATTAGATTTGCTGATGCAGTATCATTCTGTGGATATCGAGTGGGGGAATCACGATATCCTGTGGATGGGAGCGGCAAGCGGCAGTGAGGCATGTATTGCCAATGTACTGCGCAATAATATTAAGTACGATAATATTGAAATACTGGAGAATTCCTATGCCATCAGTCTTCGTTCCCTGACTATTTTTGCAGAGAAGACCTATCCGAAGCTTGCCCCTATGGAGGCGGCATTAAAGGCGATTTCCGTGATTCTTTTCAAGCTGGAGGGACAGATTATTCTGCGCCATCCTGAGTATGGCATGAGTGACAGACTTTTGCTGGATAAGATTGATTTGAGCAGGGGAACAGTCAGAATTGGCAGTAAGGAATATTCTTTGAATGATACAGATTTTCCTACATTGAAAGAGGGACAGATTTATCGTCTGACCAAGGAAGAACAGCAGGTTATGGATGACCTAAAGGCTGCTTTTCGTAACAGTCATATGTTACGACGTCATATAGAATTTCTATATGAAAAGGGCAATATTTATCGTTGCTATAACGGTAATCTTTTATATCACGGATGTATCCCTATGGATGAGAGCGGAGAGTTTGATGGTATGAAGATAGGCAATACGACATATAAAGGTAAGGCATACATGGACTATGCGGCACAGGTGGCAAGACAGGCATACTTTGGTGGCGGTGATGTGCCAAGCCTTGATTTTATGTGGTATCTCTGGTGTGGAAGCAAGTCGCCTCTTGCGGGAAGAAATATGAAGACCTTCGAGCGTACCTTTATTGATGATGAGTCAGCGTGGGAAGAGGAGAAGAATCCATACTACCGCTTCTATCAGGAGGAAGCGTATTGTATTAAGATATTAAAGGAGTTTGGCCTGAATGCGCCTACCTCTCATATTATCAACGGTCATACGCCGATTAAGGTGGCGGCAGGAGAATCTCCGTTAAAGGCGAATAAGCGGTTAATTGTAATAGATGGCGGCTTTTGCAAGGCATACCAGAAGACTACAGGTATTGCAGGCTACACATTGATTTATAATTCGCACGGTATGCGTTTGAAGGCACATCAGCCTTTTGAAAGTATTGAGAAGGTGTTAGAGGAGAATAAGGATATTGAGTCTACGTCGGATTTCTTTGAAACGGAGCCTGTTCGTGTTATGGTAAAGGACACAGACAATGGAGCAAAGATTAAAGAAACGATTCACGACTTGGAAATGCTACTTGCGGCGTATAGACAGGGACTGATTGTGAAATAATAGAAATATCTGTTTTGTTAGGTTCGGGAAGGTAAGGTGTAAAATGGGGTTATTTGATATTTTAGGTCCTGTTATGGTAGGACCTTCAAGCTCCCATACGGCAGGGGCTGTAAAGATTGGCTATGTATCAAGACGGCTTATGGGGGAAGAGATTGTAGAGGCTAAGATTTTACTATATGGTTCCTTTCTAGCAACGGGTAAGGGACATGGAACACAGCTTGCTCTTGTGGCAGGCTTACTTGGCATGAAGCCTGATGATGAAAGGATTCCTCATAGCCTGGAGATAGCAAAGGAAAGAGGGATAAAGCTTAGCTTTGGTGAAGCGATTTTAAAGGAAGCGCACCCTAATTCTACCCAGCTGTTACTGGTAGGTAAGAGTGGAAGAAAGTTAGAAATTGTAGGAGAATCCCTTGGTGGTTCCATTATCAATATTGCGCAGATAGATGGTTTGTCAGCAAATTTTTCAGGTGATTATGCAACGCTTATCGTACATAATCATGACCAGCCTGGACATCTTGCAGAGGTAACAAGTATGCTGGCGCATAAGTCAGTAAATATTGCAAAGATGCAGTTGTATCGCTCTAACAGAGGCGGTAATGCGGTTATGGTAATAGAGTGTGACCAGGAGATTCCGCAGGGAGCCATTCAGTGGCTTGCACATTTGGAGGGAATCGAAAAGGTGACCTATCTGAGCTTGGAGGAATCATAATGGGATATAAATATTTACATGAGATTGTGTCGGTAGCCGAGAAAAATGACAAACCGTTTTGGAAGATTATTTTAGAAGACGATTGTACGGAGAGAAATGTTAGTGAAGTAGAATCCTTTGAAACTATGCGTGGGATGCTGCATGCCATGCAGGAGGCAGATATGCATTATGACCCGACACTGCATTCGGCAAGTGGTCTGGTAGGCGGCGATGGTGCAAAGCTTGAGAGATTCCGTTTAGAAGGAAAGAGCCTTTTTGGGGAATTTATGTCACAGATTATGGAGAAGGCAGTCAAGATGAGTGAGTCCAATGCCTGTATGAAGCGAATTGTAGCAGCACCGACAGCAGGCTCCTGTGGTGTATTGCCAGCAGTTTTACTTTCTTATGAGGAGCAAAAGCAGCTTCCTGAGGATGAGCTGGTAAAGGCACTTTTTGTGGCAGCAGGGATTGGTAGTGTATTGGCAGAAAGTTCCAGTATTTCAGGTGCAGAGGGCGGCTGTCAGGCAGAGATTGGAAGTGCCAGTGCCATGGCGGCAGGAGCAGTTGTATATATGGAGGGCGGAGATAATGAACAGATTATTCATGCCACAGCCCTTGCTTTGAAGAATATGCTTGGACTTACCTGTGACCCTGTGGCAGGGCTGGTAGAGGTTCCCTGTGTAAAGCGTAATGTGTCGGGAGCGGTTAATGCAGTAGTATGTGCGCAGATGGCATTGGCACATATTAAGAGTGCAATTCCACCTGATGAGGTAATAGATTCCATGAGAAGAATCGGAAAGCAGATTCCAGCCTGTCTTCGAGAGACGGGAGGAGAGGGACTGGCAATCACTCCGACAGCTCAGAGGATTGTGAAAGAGTTAAGTGAAAAATAATTAGTTTATAAAATATTAATAGTTCCTTTTGTTTATTTCACAAATAAAACATTGATTTATAATTCTGTAATCTCTATAATAATAGTGAATAATTGGCATTATAAAAGGCGAAATTAGGAAAGGTATGGCTATTAGAATGGATAACAACCAGTTTAATAATTATGATAATGGTTCCAACCGCAATCAAGGCGGCCAGGGGAATGGAAATAACGGAGGAAATGGTAACAATCAAAATCCAAAGAAGAATAATCTTTTGGCGATGCTGATTGCTGCTTTATTATCCTTGCTTTTAATCAGCTTCTTTATGCAGATGATTACAGGAGCGACCAATCAGGAGATAACCTATAACGAGTTTATCGCCATGGTTGAGAGTGGAAAGGTTGAAAGTGTTGAGATAGGTTCATCAGAGATTACGATTTACCCTAAGGTAGAGAATGCGTATGCGATGTTCTATACACAGCCTACAGTAAGCTATTATACAGGTAAGATTGAGGATGATGATACACTGACGCAGCGATTACTTGATGCAGGTGTTGAGGTTAGTGGTGTAACAGCGGACGGTTCAGGCTTGTTACTTACGATTCTTTCATGGGTATTGCCTGTACTTTTGATGTGGGGACTTCTCAGTATGCTGTTCCGTAAGATGGGCGGTAGCGGCGGAGCCTTTAGTATGGGTAAGTCTAATGCAAAGGTATATGTTCAGAAGGAGACAGGTATTACCTTCAAGGATGTTGCAGGTGAGGATGAAGCGAAGGAATCCTTACAGGAGGTAGTAGATTTCCTGCATAACCCTGGTAAGTATGCAAAGATTGGCGCGAAGCTGCCAAAGGGTGCCCTTTTAGTAGGACCTCCTGGTACAGGTAAGACATTACTTGCTAAGGCAGTAGCAGGAGAGGCACATGTGCCGTTCTTCTCTCTCGCAGGTTCTGATTTTATTGAGTTATATGTTGGTGTTGGTGCTTCACGAGTAAGAGATTTATTTAAGGAAGCAGAGAAGAATACACCATGTATTATCTTTATTGATGAGATTGATGCGATTGGTAGAAGCCGTGATTCTAAGTACGGCGGTGGTAATGAAGAACGTGAGCAGACATTGAATCAGCTGCTTTCAGAGATGGATGGTTTTGATGGTAAGAAGGGTATTATTATTCTTGCAGCGACTAACAGACCTGAGATTCTGGATAAGGCGCTTCTTCGTCCTGGACGTTTTGATAGAAGAATTATTGTTGATAAGCCTGATTTAAAGGGACGTGTGAATATCCTAAAGGTTCATGCAAAGGACGTATTGATGGATGAAACCGTTGATTTGGAAGAGATTGCACTGGCTACAAGCGGTGCGGTTGGTTCCGACCTTGCGAATATGATTAATGAAGCTGCGATTAATGCAGTTAAGGAAGGTAGAGAGTTTGTAAGCCAGAAGGATTTATTCACAGCTGTTGAGGTAGTTCTTGTTGGTAAGGAGAAAAAGGACCGTATTATGAGTAAGAAGGAGCGGGAGATTGTTTCTTACCATGAGGTTGGTCATGCTTTGGTAAGTGCATTACAGAAGAACTCAGAGCCTGTACAGAAGATTACAATTGTTCCTAGAACTATGGGGGCATTGGGATATGTTATGCATGTACCTGAGGACGAGAAGTATCTGAATACACAGGCAGAGCTTCACGATATGATAGTGGGACTTCTGGGTGGTCGTGCAGCAGAGGAGATTGTTTTTGATACAGTTACCACGGGTGCTTCCAATGATATCGAGAAGGCTACAAACATTGCCCGTTCTATGGTAACTCGCTATGGTATGAGTAAGAAGTTTGGACTGATTGGTCTTGAGACAGTAGAGAGTAGATATTTGGATGGTAGAAGTGCTCTTAATTGTGCAGAGAATACAGCAGCAGATATTGATGAAGAGGTAATGAAGATACTCAAGGAGGCTTACGAGGAGGCACTTGCCATGCTTCGTGAGAATCGTGAGGTTCTTGATAAGATTGCAGCATATCTGATTGAGAAGGAGACCATTACAGGTAAGGAATTCATGAAGATTTACCGTGAGGCAAAGGGACTTCCTGAGGAAGAGGATAAGAAGGAAGCACCTACACCTGAGCAGAAGGAAGCACAGGCTTGGCAGTCTGTTGTAGAGAATGCTCCACTTTCTGAGGAACTGGAAGAGCAGACTCAGACAACTGAGGCTGTAGAGCAGCCAGCTGAGGAAGTGCAGGAGAGTGTAACAGTAGAGCCACAGAAGACACCTGAGAATTATATTCAGGAGGCTCCACAGGATTCTGCGCAGAAGGTTTCTCAGCCAAAGAAAGAGGTATCACGCTTTGGTCAGGCATGGGAGCAGAATAACGATTCAAATCGCAAATAGTAAAGAATAGTGCAAGCTTTGGCTTGCACTTTTTTCGATAGATAAGAGGTATGGGATGAGTCAGGAATTTAATGTAAAAGAGGAGCTTAGTAAGCTTCCAAAAAAGCCAGGCGTATATATTATGCGTGATAAGGATGACACAATTTTATATGTAGGAAAGGCAATTAATCTTTATAATCGAGTGCGCTCTTATTTTAAGGAAAATATTGGAAGAGGTCCACAGATTGATAAGATGGTTACTTTGATTGCCAGATTCGAATATATTGTAACGGATTCGGAGCTGGAAGCACTGGTATTGGAGAATAATCTGATTAAGGAGAATAGACCAAAGTATAATACCATGCTCAAGGATGATAAGACCTATCCTTATATCAAGGTGACAGTAGGAGAGGAGTATCCAAGGGTCATGCTTGTCAGACAGATGAAGAAGGATAAGGCAAGGTATTTTGGACCTTATACTAATGGCGGCGTAAAGGATACCATCGATTTGATTAATAAGCTTTATCAGCTAAGAACCTGTAACCGCCGACTTCCTAAGGATATCGGAAAGGAAAGACCTTGCCTGAATTATCACATCGGACAGTGTTGTGCGCCTTGTCAGGGATGTGTCAGTCAGGAGGAGTATGCAGGACAGATTGAACAGGCACTGGATTTTCTAAATGGTAAGCATCAGCAGGTAATTCGAGAACTCAAGGAGAAGATGCAGGCTGCCTCTGAGAAGATGGAATTTGAAGAGGCGATGAAGTATAGAGATTTGATTGAGAATGTTAAGAAAATTAGTGAAACTCAGAAGATGAGTGATAATGTGGGTGAGGATAAGGACATTATTGCATTGGCGCTTGATGGAAATGAAGCAGTGGTGCAGGTATTCTTCCTTAGGAACGGTAAGCTGATTGGCAGAGAGCATTTCTATATGACGCAGTTAGAGGAGGCACTTCCAGCAAAGATTCTGTCCAGCTTTGTGAAGCAGTTTTATGCAGGAACCCCATTCATTCCACGAGAGATTATGCTTCAGGAAGAGATAGAGGATATGGAGCTTGTAGAGAAGTGGCTGAGCGGTAAGCGTGGTGCAAGAGCTTATTTGCGAGTTCCACTAAAGGGTTCTAAGGAGAAGCTGGTGGAGCTTGCGGCAAAGAATGCAGCATTGGTACTAAGTCAGGATAGAGAGAGAATTCGCAGAGAAGAAGGAAGAACCATTGGCGCGGTGAAGGAGATAGAGGACATTCTTGGTCTGGAAGGACTTTCCCGTATGGAGGCATTCGATATTTCCAATATCAGCGGCTTTGCAAATGTAGGCTCTATGGTAGTTTATGAAAAGGGTAAGCCAAAGCGAAGTGACTACCGTAAGTTTAAGATGAAGACCGTGGCAGGTCCTGATGATTACGCTTGTATGAGAGAGGTACTTACACGTCGTTTTATGCATGGACTTGAGGAACGACAGGAGCTTAGAGACAGTGAAATGGATGAAAGCTTTGGAAGCTTTACCAAATTTCCAGATTTGCTATTGATGGATGGTGGTCGTGGTCAGGTCAATATTGCAGAGCAGGTATTAGGTGAACTTGGTATACACATTCCAGTGTGTGGCATGGTAAAGGATGATAATCATAGAACCAGAGGCTTATATTTCCAAAATGTGGAGCTTCCAATAGACAGGAATTCGGAAGGTTTTAAGCTGATTACCCGCATTCAGGATGAGGCACATAGATTCGCGATTACTTATCATCGCTCCCTTAGAACAAAGGCACAGGTACATTCCGTTCTGGATGAGATTCCAGGTATTGGACCTACCAGACGTAAGGCATTGATGAAGCATTTTGCTTCGATTGATGAGCTAAAACAGGCAGAGGTTAGTGAGCTTTCGCAAGTGCCTGGTATTCCGATAGGAGTAGCGGAAGAAATCTACAGATTTTTTCATAAAAAAGAGACTGAGTAAATCCTTTGCACATTCTTTATTTTATGCTATCATATAGGCAGAATAGTGTGAAAATAAATTTTCACACGCAAACGTAGTTTGTGTTGCAAATATTGTGCCTGCGGCCCAAAGTTTGCAAGTATTGGAAAAGTATAGATATTATAAAAGCGCAGGGGTATGCGTGCAGGGGAAAGGATAGAAGCTATGCCGAGTGTAAGTATTGAATCAGTAATTGAAAAGATGAATTTACAGAACATGACGCCAGATGTTGATATTGCAGCTAAGAAGATTACTCAGCCTGATATTAACAGACCAGCGTTACAGCTTGCAGGTTATTATGAGCATTATGAGGTTACGCGTTTACAGATTATCGGTTTCGTAGAGCATTCTTATATGCAGAATATGGACGATGCGAGAAAGAGAGAGGTATATCCTCGTGTATTATCGCCAAAGACTCCATGTATTGTATTTTGCCGAGGATTGGAGCCTGATGAGATTTTCTTAGAAACTGCGAGACAGAATAATGTGCCGATTCTTATGACAGAGCGTTCTACTTCAGCATTTATGTCTGAGATTATCAGATGGCTGAACGTAAAGCTTGCACCTTGCATTTCAGTACACGGTGTACTGGTAGACGTATATGGTGAAGGTGTATTGATTACAGGTGAGAGTGGTATCGGTAAGAGTGAGGCTGCTTTGGAGTTGATTAAGAGAGGACATCGACTGGTATCGGATGACGTTGTTGAGATTCGTAAGGTCAGCGATGAGACTTTGATTGGTTCGGCACCTGATATTACAAAGCACTTTATTGAGCTTCGTGGTATCGGTATTATTGATGTAAAGAGCTTATACGGTGTATCAAGCGTATTGGATACAGCGAATATTAATCTTGTTATTCGTCTTGAGGACTGGGATAAGGAGAAGAAATATGATAGATTAGGTCTTGAAGAGAGTTATACTGAATATCTTGGTAATAAGGTAGTATGTCATAACATTCCAATCAGACCAGGTCGTAGCTTGGCGATTATTTGTGAGTGTGCAGCTGTTAACCATCGTCAGAAGAAGATGGGCTACAATGCAGCACAGGAGTTATATCAGCGTGTACAGAATTCGCTTTCCAGAAAGCGCGAGGATGACGAGGAATAGAAAATAGTAATTAGATAAGCGAACCGAGAGGAAGCATATTTCTCTCGGTTTGTGATGGTTTAATGTTTGAGTAACAAAAGGAGAAAAACAAGGAGGAATATATGAGTCAGTATTGCTTTGGAGTAGATGTAGGAGGAACAACAGTTAAGTTAGGACTTTTCAGTCCTGATGGTACTATTTTGGATAAGTGGGAGATTCCTACAAGAACACAGGATAACGGTAAGGAGATTTTACCTGATGTTGCAGCTTCTGTTGAGGCAAAGCTTGAGGAGAAGGGCATTACAAAGAGTGACGTGATTGGCGTAGGTATTGGTGTACCTGGTCCTGTTGATAGTAAGGGTGTTGTCAGAAAGGCAGTAAATCTTGGCTGGGGTATTTTAGATGCGAAGGCTGAGCTTGAGAAGTTTTTGGGACTGCCTGTAGAGGTTGGTAATGATGCGAATGTAGCTGCACTTGGTGAGATGTGGTGTGGCGGCGGTAAGGGCTATCAGAATTTAGTGCTTGCAACACTTGGTACAGGTGTCGGCGGTGGTATTATCGTAGATGGCAAGATTGTTACAGGTGCTACAGGTGCAGGTGGAGAGATTGGACATATCTGCATGAATGCCAGTGAAGAGGCAGTATGCGGCTGTGGTAATAGAGGTTGTCTTGAGCAGTATGCTTCAGCAACAGGTATTGTAAGACTTGCAAACAGAAAGCTTTCAACAGTAGCTGATGACAGTGTTCTGCGCAGCGGTGAGGTTTCTGCAAAGACGGTTTTTGATGCTGTAAAGGCAGGAGATAAGGTCGCATGTGAAATCGCAGAGGAGTTTGGCGAGTACTTAGGTAAAGGCTTAGCTATGATTGCGGCTGTAGTGAATCCTGAGGCTTTTGTAATTGGTGGCGGCGTATCCAAGGCAGGAGATATTCTTTGCGAATATATTTCTAAGTATTATCAGAAGTATGCATTCCATGGTTGTGCAGATGCAGTATTTAAGCTTGCGACTTTGGGAAATGATGCAGGAATTTGTGGTGCAGCGAAGTTAGTAATTAAATAATTATTCAGTAGAAACAGACGAATAGGAGTTAACGTGAGTAAGGAATTGATTTCAAAGATTAATCAATACATTCCGATGAACCGTATTCTGGAGCAGGAGCCGATGAAGCTTCACACGACCTTTCGCGTAGGAGGACCAGCAAAGCTATTCCTTAGAGTGGAAAGTGAAGCAGAGTTGCAGCAGATTCTGGCGTTAATGAAAACAGAGGGAGAAGATTACTACCTGATAGGAAATGGTAGTAATCTTCTTATTAGCGATAAGGGATACGATGGAGTTATGATACAGCTTTCCAAGGGCTTTGCTGATGTGAAGGTGGATGGAAGACGTTTATATTGTGAGGCTGGTGCAACGCTTTCTGCGATAGCAAGAGTTGCATTGGAGCATTCATTGACGGGATTTGAATTTGCAGCAGGTATACCAGGAAGTCTTGGCGGAGCGATTGTTATGAATGCAGGAGCCTATGGCGGAGAGATGAAGCAGGTTGTAGAAGCTGTTCGTCTGATGGATGCAGAGGGCAATATTATAGAGAAAAGCTGTGAAGAGATGCATTTTGGGTATCGACACAGTATCTTAAAGGAAGCATCTTATATAGTACTGGGTGCGACCATACGCTTAGAGGCAGGAGAGCATGCTAAGATAAAGGAACAGATGGATGCTCTTGCATCACAGAGAAGAGAGAAGCAGCCATTGGAATATCCAAGTGCGGGTTCAACCTTCAAGCGTCCTGAAGGATATTTTGCAGGTAAGCTGATTCAGGATGCAGGGCTTAGAGGCTTTCAGGTAGGCGGTGCGCAGGTATCAGAGAAGCACTGCGGTTTCGTGATTAATAAAGAGCAGGCAACAGCGTCTGAGATTTTCAATTTGATACAAGAGGTTCGTCAAAGAGTAGCGAATGAGTTTGGAGTTACTTTGGAGACGGAAGTGATTTGTTTGGGAGAGTTTTAAGAGAACGCTTTGGAAAGGAAGGTTGGTATGAGATTTGTCATAGTTACCGGTATGAGTGGTGGCGGTAAGAGTATTACTATGAAGATGTTAGAGGACGCAGGTTATTATTGTGCGGATAATATGCCAGTGGCTTTGATTGAGAAATTTATGGAGCTTTTATCCATGCCAAGCTGTGAGATAGAAAAGGTAGCCCTAGGGTTAGATGTCAGAGCAGACCAGTCCTTTGATGATGTGAATAGTCTGATAGAGAGACTTCGTACCAACGGATATCCTTTTGAAGTGTTATTTCTACAGGCTTCAGATGAAGTATTATTGAAGAGATACAAGGAAACCCGTCGTCTACATCCACTTTCTTCGGATGGAGACCTGATGCAGGGTATTCAGCAGGAGAGAAAGGTATTAAGCAGTATCAAGACAGAGGCAGATTATATTATTGATACAACAAATCTTCTGACAAGAGAGCTTAAGGAAGAGCTTGACCGCATATTTGTTAAGGATGAGAAATATAATAATCTCATGGTAAATATTGTATCCTTTGGATTTAAGCATGGTATTCCGCAGGATGCTGATTTGGTATTTGATGTACGATTCCTGCCTAATCCCTTCTATATTGATGAGCTTAAGCAGAAGACAGGACTGGATAAAGAGGTTCAGGATTATGTTATGGGCTATGATGAAGCAAAGGAATTTATGGCAAAGCTTGAGGATATGGTGCGTTTTCTGATTCCACAGTATGTGAAGGAAGGCAAGTATCAGCTGGTAGTAGCGATAGGCTGTACAGGCGGACAGCATAGAAGTGTAACGCTTGCAGGAGAGTTATACAGGCGTTTATATAACAATGGTGAGTATGGTGTGACATTACGTCATCGTGAGATTAAATCATAAGTAAGATGGAAAGGCAAAGGGATAGATAGTTGTCATTTTCAGCAGAGGTAAAGGAAGAATTAGTAAAGCAGCTGCCAACGCCTAAGCATTGCCAGATAGCAGAGCTTGCGGCAATTTTACAGTATGCAATGGCGGTAAAAAAGGACGAAAAGGGACAATTTTATATTGAAATGCATGAGGAATCTCTTTTTCCGACAAGAAAATGCTTTACATTATTGAAGAAAACATTTAATATAGGCAGTGTGGCTGAAACTCCTAATTGCCGATGTATAGATTCGGAAGCGGTAAATAGGATTTTGATGTCCATTAAATATGTGGAAGGCAGTCATACCGTTAGTCCATTGGTTGTGAAGAGTGCCTGTTGTAAGAGAGCGTTTCTTAGAGGCGCATTCTTGAGCATTGGTTCCATGAGTAATCCTGAGAAGGGATATCATCTGGAGTTTGTATGTGAGAATATCGAGCAGGCAGGACAGATACAGGACATGTTACATACATTTGATATAGAAGCCAAGATAGTACAGCGTAAGCGTTATCAGGTAGTATATATCAAGGAAAGTGAAGGCATTGTTGAGCTTCTGAATGTTATGGGAGCGCATGTTGCCTTGATGAATTTGGAGAATCTGCGTATTCTGAAGGATATGCGTAACTCCATTAACAGAAGAGTGAATTGCGAGGCTGCAAATATTACCAAGACAGTAAATGCAGCAACGAAGCAAATAGAGGATATTCAGTATATTAGAGACCATTATGGATTTGATAATTTGTCTGATAATCTGCGAGAGATTGCAGTAGTTAGACTAGAGTATCCTGAAGCAACACTTAAAGAGCTTGGGGAATGCCTGGAGCCTAAGGTTGGTAAGTCGGGTGTGAACCATCGTCTGCGTAAGCTGAGTGAATTAGCGGATAGATTACGCAGTTAAAGAGGAGGAAGAATTATGATTCAAAAATCTATGACAATTCATTTAGACAATGGATTAGAGGCAAGACCTGTTGCTGTATTTGTACAGGTAGCAAGCCAGTACGAGAGCTCTGTTTTCGTAGAGGTAGACGATAAGAAGGTCAATGCTAAGAGTATTATGGGTATGATGAGCCTTGGACTTGATAACGGCGAAGAGCTCACAGTAGTTGCAGATGGCGCTGATGAAGCAGACGCTATTGCACATATCGAGAGATTTTTAAACGGACAGGATGAATAAAAGATAATAAAAACTCCGCATGATGCGGAGTTTTTTTATGTGCGCCCAGCGGGCGCACATTATTAAGCTTTGTTCTCGCTTCCGAGTACGTTTGTAATCTTGTGAGCAACAAGAGCCTTAACGTTAGCACGACCAACCTTGAGATACTCTCTTGGGTCGAATGCTGAAGGATTGTTGTATAATACTTCACGAACACCTGCTGTCATAGCAAGACGAAGGTCTGAGTCGATGTTAATCTTACATACAGCACTTCTAGCGGCCTGTCTTAACATATCCTCTGGAATACCGATAGCATCTTCAAGCTTACCACCGTTAGCCTGAATAATCTTTACATACTCCTGAGAAACGCTTGATGCACCATGAAGTACGATAGGGAAGTTAGGAAGACGCTTGCTAACCTCGTCAAGAATGTCAAAACGAAGCTGTGGTGTCTGACCTGGCTTGAACTTGAAAGCACCGTGGCTTGTTCCAATTGCGATAGCAAGGGAATCAACACCTGTCTTATCAACGAACTCTTCAACCTCATCTGGATGTGTATAGCTTGCATCCTCAGCAGATACGTTAACATCATCCTCGATACCAGCGAGCTGTCCAAGCTCACCCTCTACTACAACACCCTTTGAATGAGCGTAATCTACAACTCTTCTTGTTAATTCGATATTATCCTTAAATGAATGGTGAGAACCATCAATCATAACTGAAGTAAATCCACCGTCGATACATGACTTACAGATATCAAAGTCAGCACCGTGGTCTAAGTGAAGTGCTACAGGAATATCATACTGCATCAAAGCTGCTTCAACGAGCTTTACTAAGTAGTTATGATTAGCGTAGTTTCTGGCACCTGCAGATACCTGAAGAACGATAGGTGAGCGAAGCTCACCAGCTGCTTCTGTGATACCCTGCACGATTTCCATATTGTTTACATTGAAAGCACCAACTGCATAGCCGCCTGCATATGCCTTGGCAAACATGTCTTTAGTAGTAACTAATGCCATAGTTAAACCATCCCTTCTCAATTAAAAAATGAATTTGTTATTATGTAAAATACTTTAACTAAAAATTAAAATATTTTACCTATGCCTATAATATACAACCAACTGGAAAAGATTGCAATACCTACACCGAAAAGAAGCAATGCTGCTGTGAATTTATGTGCATGGCTTGCATAAATATGGTAAACTTAGGTTATCTATGAGGAAATCATATATGAGAGAGGGAGAATATGAATTACGACAGAATATTACAGTTTAAAGGAACATGGAGAACCTATCAGGCGAGAGCATTAGAGAATGCAACAAAGTATTTGCAGGACGGCAAGGTACATATTGTGGCGGCGCCAGGCTCTGGTAAGACTACATTGGGAATAGAACTGATTAAGAGAATGCAGAGTCCGACACTGGTGCTTGCACCATCAATTACCATTCGCGAGCAGTGGGTAGCGCGTATAGTATCGGGCTTCTTATGCGAGGGTGTGAATGCAGAGGACTACATATCGCAGGATTTACGAGACCCTAGAGTCATCACAGTAGTAACCTATCAGGCACTTCATAGTGCATTGAGACGTGAGAAGTGCGATGGTAAGGGTGAGGAGGATGAAGGAATTGATTACACTGACTTTGATGTGATTGCCAAGATTCGTGACAACGCCATAGGTGTATTCTGCCTTGATGAATGCCATCATCTGCGCAGTGAATGGTGGAAGGCATTAGAAGAGGTAAGAAGCGCCTGTAATGGGATTCGCATGATTTCTCTTACGGCAACACCGCCTTATGATTCTACACCATCTATGTGGAAGCGCTATATTGATATGTGCGGTGAGATTGATGTGGAGATTAGTATTCCTGAGCTGGTAAAAGAGGGAAGTCTTTGCCCTCATCAGGACTATGTATATTTTAATTATCCGACTAAGGAAGAACAGAAGCTTGGTGACAAGGAGCTTATGAAGTCTAAGGGCAAGATTCAAAGTATCCGTGATATTGTGGCACACGAGCATAAGTCCTTTGGAGATGAGCTGAGACTGTTGATTCTGACTGATTTTATTAAGAAGGAATATGAAAAGGCAGTAGGTGATGAGACCAAGGAGGTTTATGAGCTTGGTGTTGTACCATTTTTTGAGATATTAAGACGCGATATAGAGGAGAGATTGAAGCAGCCACAGACTCCTGAGACAGAGGCGCAGACAAAGGATATAACAGAGCAGGCAGAGGAAGCGGATTGTGCATCAGTAGGTCAGACAGATTTGTCGCAAGTAGGTGTACAGCAGGTGAAGAAGTTAAGACTTGGTGTACTCTGTGGCACACTTGTGGTTATACCAGCAGAAGCAAAGGAAGCTCTAGAAAAAGCAATAGAAGGTATAGGAAGAGTAACCTTCTCTAAGATAGGACAGCTTGCCGAGACGGATTATCTTAAGGTTGATGCTGTAGGAGATGCGCATTTTCTGACTGCAGCAGTGACAGAGATATTTACACAAGGCTATATGCAGGTATTGGTGGGAACCAAGTCACTCTTAGGCGAGGGCTGGGATTCACCATGTATCAATTCACTCATTCTTGCAAGCTTTGTAGGTTCTTTTATGCTGAGTAATCAGATGCGTGGCCGCGCAATTCGCGTGTTTAAGGATAAGCCTGACAAGACAAGCAATATCTGGCATTTGGTATGTATCAATCCGTCCCACTATGATAGCGGAGCAATGCGTTTGTTATCCACCTTGCAGGAGGACCAGCAGGAGAATGATGACATGGCACTATTGGAGAGACGTATGGAGCATTTCATGGGACTTCATTATACGAAGGAAACCATTGAGAGTGGTATGGGCAGAATGAGCATCATCAAGCCGCCATACACACCAGAGCATATTGCCGAGATGAATGCGCAAATGCTGGCGCTATCTGCTGAACGTGACGACCTAAAGGAACGCTGGCAGAAGGCACTTGCTATCTATAAGAAGCCAAAGCTGTCTAAACGTGAGGAAGCAGAGCGTGAACAGCAGGCAGAAAAGAAGGAGAAGGAAAAGAAGAAAAAGTCCAAGAAGCGTAAGAAGAGTTTTTGGAAAAAAGCTTGGAAATTCCTTGCAGGGGTGGCAGCTGTGGGATATATGCTGTTGAAGTTTTTCTTGTAAATTGTTGCAACTAGGAATTATAGTTCCTAGTAAAAGTGCATGTGATAGAGTATTATGTTAAGTGTGGATGTGATAAGATAGGGGATTCGGACTAAGGTATAGGTATTACGGAGGTACAGTAAAGTGCGAATCGCGATATGTGATGATGAAAGACTATATAGCGAAGCGGTGATAGAGAACTGCAAGAGGATATTGGGGCAGGAAGATGTCATATATGATTATTATACGAACGGTGAAGAATTATTAGGGTCAGATATGCAATATGATTTCTTATTCCTAGATATTGAGATGACAGGGATGGATGGTATACATGTAAAGGATATCTTGGAAAGAGAAAAATCACGGGTAAAGATTATTTTCCTGACAAGTCATGAGGAACGTATGGTAGAGGCATTTGGAGCGAATGTGATAGGATTTTTACAGAAGCCTATTCGGGAAACTGCTTTTGCACAGATTGTTAAGAAGATGAAGCTGTTTGTCAATAGAAAAACAGTGGAATGGGAAGAGAACGGAAAGCGATATGTTGTCTATGCAGATTCTGTCAGATATATAGAGGCTGAGGATAAATATACATATTTAGTAACAGAAGATGAAAAATACCTAATACGCCGAACCATGAAGGAATGGGAAGAAGTATTACCACACACGGACTTCTGTAGGGTAAATCGCTCTTACATTATAAATCTTGCGTTATTCGATAAAAACCAAGATGAAGTTATCTTAGAAGAAGATAAGAGGATTCGTTTAAGTCGTAAGAATAAGGGGGCTATATTGGAGCAGTATAGGAGCTATCTGAGAAGTAAGCTGGATGAGGTGTGAGATGGTAGAGGTAGTATATTTTATTTTTAGTTTGCTATGTATGGTTCTAATAGGTGAATGGACAAATCATTGGACGGTTAAGGAACCAAGAAGATGGTTATTAGCGGGGGCATTATATGCTGTTGCGTTATTATCCAAATTTGTATTGTTTCCAGAATTATTTAGTATTTATTATATATTAGAAATAGTAGTATGGTTTATGATATGCGAAGGAAGATGGACTAGAAAGCTGTTGAATATACTTCTCTTATATTGGATGATAGCTTTTGCAGATGCGTTTCTTGATATTTTTATTGATACTATGATAAATGATGTTTTCATGGATAGAATGATAGATTTTCTTCGCTTAGGAATAGTAACTATCATATTCTATATAGTGTCTAGAATGCAATGGTATCATAAGATGATTAAGTATATGAATAGCATTTCTGCTGGAAAATATTTTTTGATTATGTTTGTACTTATATTTAGCATTGCAATAGCAGTATTGGGAAATATATTGCATGAAGAATTCAATGATGTTAGAGGAATAATGATATTCAGGGTAACAATAGCTATAGCATTTGGTGGAATTTGGGGCTTGATTGTTTGGCTGGTTATTGAGAGTTACCAAAAGAAGGTTTTTTTTGAAAAGAATGCTTTAAAGGATGAAGTGATTCGTGTACAACAGGCATACTATGAGATACTTTGCGAAAAGGACAAAGAAATGCGTAGATTTCGTCATGATATTTCAAACCAAATGGGAATGCTACAACTACTATTAGAGGAAGATAAGGTAGTAGATGCGAAGAATTATCTTAATCGTATTCACCAGGAGTTTACACAAGCGTCTTTTCAAAAGATTCATATCGGAGAGGAAAGATTGGATGCAATTCTTAGTATGATGAATCAGCAAGCATTGGAGAAAGGGATTAGGTTAGAGATAGAAGGAGAAATGGAGCAAGGATTACATTGTGATATATATGAACTATGTACTGTATTTTCGAATGCCATTAATAATGCGATAGAAGCTTGTGATAAAATGGAGAATGATAAGGAGATTGAGGTTAAGTTGTTAAGCCATCATCAGACACTCTGTTGCAGATTTGAAAACTCAGCAACGGAGGAGATGTATCAGAATATATTGAGAGAAGATACTTCGAAGGATAACAAAGACGAACATGGCTACGGTGTTAGAAATATTAGAAATGCCGTAGAAAGGTTAAAAGGGAGTATGGAATATCAATATCAGGATGGTAAGGTGATATTGGAAATTTGCATTTAAAATTATATATAATTTTGTATGAAATGGACCTAAGTAGGGTTCATTTTTGCATTTCACGACATAAAAATGCATTCTACGACGTTGATATTGAAAAAAGGGTTACATTATGAGTATGATTTCAATGGGAGGTGAAGGTATGTATTATTCAGGAACAGATTGGTTAGATGAGATTATAAAAATGTTGAAGGGAGGAAAATAAAAGTTCTCTAAAAGAGAGTTTTTAATGGAACAAGGTATATTGTGGAAGGTATTTTGTGATATTGATCATTTTATATAAAAGCTTCCCCATAGTCTGCGCAAACTAGAAAGGGAAGCTAAGTAGGTAGCACTTTGGAAAAAAGTACTTAAGTGAAGTGTACAACTTTTTCGAATGAGTGTAAAGACGAATAGGTAATTGCAAAATTCGTTCGCAATCATTATACCAAACATGGATGAATTCGTGCGCTGGTACGAATTCTGTGATAAAAAATCATATCTGATAGAAATAAGCGTGACCTTCCGCAAATACTTATTAGAAATAAAAAAGAAAGGATGAACATAATGTATAAAAAAATAATAGGAATAGTATTGATAATGTGTATCATGGGGAACGCATCGGTGGTAAATGCGGCAGAATACACATTGACTGAAAAAGAAGAAATATATAAAGAGTATCAAAATGATGAGCAGTTTTGCATGATGCTTCAAGAATATGGAGAAGAATACGCCGAAGAATTTATTGAAGATGTATTAAATAGTAGATATAGAAAAATGATGAGAGGCGGCGGTGGTAATGAATGCTATCAGTATGTTACTAATATAAAACAGACCAAAACGTACAATTGTGGTACTACAACAGCATTGCAAACATTGTATGGGTTGGGAAGTGCTGGAAATGTACCTGGTGAGGATAATTCTGCCAAAATCAGTACACTGGATGCAAAGTATAATGTAGATGGACAAGGACATTTGATTGTATATCAGTTGAGAAATGCGTTAAATGAATATAATAAAGGTTCACAAAGATATATTTATGAAGTTGGAAAAAACATGACAATAAATACCTTTGAAGATAACATTGCGAGATCGCTTACTAATTGTAAACCAGTGGTGCTTCATGCAAAAACAAAATATTTAACGTATTACGGTGGAAAAGACCTTAACCATTATTTGAGTGTTGATTATATTAATAGAACCACAGATAAAGTGCGTATTGTCGATTGCAATTACAATCCTGAATATTACGGTGTGCATATTGTAACGTTGGAAGAGGCATATAATACAATCAATGCAGAAACAAATAGATATATGATATATTAGTATAAAGGGAGAATGTATCCATGAAAAAGTGGATTTATAGTATTTTAATATTTTTATGTTTGATTGTTGTTGCTTTTCAATGGAAGGAGAAGAGTAAAGAAGTAGTATTAGAAAAGGAAGAATTCTGTAAATATTCATATACATATAATCCTGATATATGGAGTAATCTTCGGGTGAATGTAATAGAGTTTGAAACACCGATAAATAGTAGTTGTGGTAATTTTTGTGTATATCAGGATAAGGTATATTATTTAGTTGATTTTTCGGATTATATGACTAATAAAACAGAAACAGATGCAAAAGAATTTGCTCCAGAGTATAATACACAAGTGCGAGTATATGACTCTGAAAGTGGAGAAGATAAAATATTATATCAATATCATGAAGAACGGTGCATTAATGTAACGGATATCCGATGTAACGGAAGATACGTTATATGGGAGGAGTATGTGGAAAATACCTGGAATATCAGATGTCTGGAACTGGAAATATTGAATAATCCGAAAGTAATAGTGAGTTCAGAAGAAGGTTCTGGTGGATTTTGGTCTATTACGCCAAATTTAATAGAGGATAATCTGTATTGGTATGATCAGAATCGGAATGGTAGCACATGTTTAAAGCAATATAATATACAAAGTGGAAAGACAGATGTAGTAGTAGAAGAGTGTGATTTGGCTTCGCCATATGAGCATGTTGCTATAGATGAAGGGATTATAACAACATATCGAGCAAATAAAATAAAGGGATACGATATTGTGAGTAACGAAGTGGACACATTCAAACAAGTGCAGTATTTATCATGTGATTCTACAGTATGCAAACCTATATCGGATAGAACGAGATGTATTTGGTCTGAAGGTAATGAATTGCAGCCTGAAAAGATATATAGCTATGTCTTTGAAAATGAGGAAAAAGAAGTAATCGAAATAGAGGATTTGTTTTCGTATGCGTTATTAGATCAATACATGATAGTGAATAGCTATGGAGAACAAGAAGGATTATACTGTTATGATCTGATAAATAAACAATATGGGAAATTAGAATTATTGGATAATAATACAATTATGTTATTTACATTTCAATCGTCAACAGGAGATATATATTGCGAGATAGTAGATAAGGATACTATTCAGCAACCAAAACTAAAAATTCTTCATGTGACAATAAAGTAATGGTAATGCTGAAATGGCTATTGTTTTAGGTATATGAGGGCGCCAATTAGGCGCCCTTCTTCATTTCATCTATTTCATTTTCTTTCTTAAAGTTCTTGAAAAACTCTTTAGTCTCCTTAGCAACCACACCGCTTAATGCAAACAATGCAATCATGTTTGGAATCGCCATAAGTCCGTTAAAGATATCAGCAATTGTCCATACAGCAGATACTGTAAGGAATGGTCCAATGAATACAGCGATGATGTATAACCATCTGTATACCTTGATGGCTTTCATGTTCTTTTTGGTAAGATACTCAAGACATCTCTCTGAGTAGTAGTCCCAACCAAGAATCGTAGTAAATGCAAAGAATACAAGGCAAAGCATAAGTGCAAATGCAGATACCTGTGTTGAGAATGGAAGACCATTCTGGAATGCGTAGGATGTTACCTGCACACCCTCTAAGCCTTCTACCTGCCAAGCACCTGTTACTACGATAGAAAGACCTGTCATAGTACAGATGATAATTGTATCAATAAATACACCTGTCATAGAAACAAGTCCCTGGCGAACAGGACTGTTTGTCTTAGCAGCTGCTGCTGCAATAGGTGCAGAACCAAGACCAGCTTCATTAGAGAAGATACCTCTTGCAACACCCTTCTGCATAGCAACAAGCATAGAACCTACAATACCACCAGTTACAGCCTGAGGATTAAACGCACCCTTAACGATTGTAACAATAGCAGATGGAACCTCTGTAATATTCGTAATAATCAAGATAAGACAGAATACAACATAAAGGATTGCCATAAAAGGAACAATGATCTCTGAAACCTTAGTGATTCTCTGAATACCACCAATAAGAACCATGGCAACGCAAAGTGTAACTAAAATAGCTGCAATGATAGTAGCCCATGAGTATTCACCGATAACTGGAATAGCAACAGTATTTGTATTATTAGGGTCAAAGAATCCCTGAACTGCTGATGCAATACCACTTACCTGAGTAATTGTACCAATTCCAAGTAAACCTGCACATACACCAAAGATTGCAAATAGTTTAGCAAGCCACTTAAAGTTCTTACCCATACCCTGCTCTATGTAATAGAAAGGTCCACCAAGAGAATGATTATTCTCGTCAATCACACGATACTTAACGGCTAAAAGTCCCTCTGCATATTTTGTTGCCATTCCAAGGAATGCAGCAACAATCATCCAGAACAAAGCACCAGGACCACCTGCACAAACTGCAGTAGCAACACCTACGATGTTACCTGTTCCGATAGTAGCTGAAAGTGCTGTACAAAGTGCGCCGAATGAGGAAACCTCACCCTCACCGCCTTCTTCGTTCTTTACCATCCACTTAAGAGCGAGTGGTAATCTTCTAACCTGTAATACGCCCAAACGCAATGTCAGCAAAAGACCGCCTGCCATAATGAGCACCATAAGAGGTACACCCCATACAAAGTCATCAATCTTTACTAAGATTTCATTAAAATTCTCCCACATAGTTATCTCCTTCATATTAATTATTTTTCCTAGAGTAAGAACAAAAAATGTGCATTAAAAAAACAGAGTATAAAACTCTGTCCAACATCAAAGATTATTAGTATCTTCTCTGTCCTTTTGCCTGAGAGATTAGCATAATGCCTTGCCCCTTCGGCACCCACAAGTGAGCTTCTCCAGAGTTACATCCGCTCACAGTCCCTGTCAGTTCTGCAAGCTTCATATGTGTTATTAACTTCATAAAAAAGTGTTGCCCAGCGGCAACACTTCGCAAGAATCAGTACAACTGATTCTTGTTTAAATTCCACCACTTTCGAGCACTTTTCTATTACATAAAAAAGATACAATATTCGACTATGGAAGTCAAGTAGAACATTTCTGTTCATATTGCACTACAATATGAATTGCAATATGAACAACAAGGAACAGTGATAGAAGCTTGTTATAATGAGGTGATGTTAGGATTGGTTGTAGTAAGAAAGTACTTGCTTTATTTTACAAAAGGGTGTATGATAACAAAAAGCGATTTGGAAAACGTTTTCCGAGCGATATTTCCAATTGATAAATAAAGAAATTATGGGAATAAAAGTAATAAGAGCATCAGTAATTGAATGCTGATGGAAAGGTTAGGTGTTACTATGGAATTTGGAGCAGTATTTCACAGAGCAACAGACAACTATTGTTACGCATTGGACGAGAATCAGTTAATTATTAATATAAAGACTGGGTATGATGTAAAGGAGGTCAATATCATTTATGGCGACCCTTTTGCAAACGGTATCCTTGGCGGTGGTGAGGAATGGACAGGTGATAAGGCAGGTATTCCATATAAGAAGCGTTTGAAGAATCAGCTTTGGTGGACGACGACCATCGTGCCTGAGTTTAAGCGTTTGAAGTATTACTTTGAGCTGATTACTAAGGACGAGAAGTGGTATTATTTTGAGGATGGCTTTGTCAGTGAGGAACAGATGCAGCTTAGCGGCAGAAGCCGTCAGTGTTTTACCATGCCTTGGCTGAATCCTTCTGATGTGAATAAGACACCATATTGGGTAAATGAAACCATTTGGTATCAGATTTTCCCTGACAGATTCTGCAATGGTAATCCAGATATCAATCCTGAAAATGTTTTGGAATGGAATGCAGATAAGCCGATAGAAAATCGTGACTTATATGGTGGCGATTTGCAGGGGATTCTGGATAAGCTGGATTATTTGCAGAAGCTTGGTATCACAGGAATTTACCTGACTCCAATCAATGAGTCGCCTTCAAATCACAAGTACGATACTACAGATTATGAAAATATTGACCCTCATTTTGGAAACGAGTTGTTAATGAAGACACTTGTACAGAGCGCTCACAGTAAAGGCATTCGTATTATGCTGGATGCAGTGTTTAATCATAGCGGTTTTTATTTCAAGCCGTGGCAGGATGTGTTGGAGAAGGGACCACAGTCTGAATATTATGATTGGTTTATGATTAATGAATGGCCGCTTGAGAAGGGGGCAGCGAAGAAGGGGCAGTTATATACCTTTGCTTTCTTTGACAGTATGCCAAAGCTCAATACCAATCATCCCAAGGTAAGAGAGTATTTGATTGGTGTTGTGTGCGACTGGGTGCGCAAATACGATGTAGATGGTATTCGTATTGATGTTGCAAATGAGATTTCTCATACCTTCTGCAAGGAGCTTCGCGCGGCGTTGAAGGCAATCAAGCCTGATATTTATATTTTGGGAGAAATCTGGCATGATGCGATTGCATGGCTTCGCGGCGATGAATATGACGCGGTAATGAATTATCCTTTGGCAGGCAGTATGAAGGACTTCTTTATTGATGAGAGTCTGACAGGAGAGGATTTTGAGTATATGGTCAATCGCTGCTACACAAACTATATGCAGCAGACCAATGATGTACTGTTTAATATGCTGGATTCTCATGATACCATCAGACTGCGTAATGTGGTGAAGAATGAGGAAGAGTATCGCGCATTGCTGACACTTTTATTTACCATGCCAGGAAGCACCTGTATTTATTATGGTACGGAAATCGGTATGGAGGGTGGCTTTGACCCTGATTGCCGCAGATGTATGCCTTGGGATAAGATAGAGAGTGGCGTATTTGATGAGCGTATTGATTTTATGCGTGAACTGATTGCACTTAGAAAGTCACAGCCGCTTATGCGCGAGCGTAATTTCCATTTTCCATCCGAATATGAGAATCCAAGAGTGATTCAGTTCTGGAAGATGGGCTGGAGTGAGAAGCTTGAGATTGTTGTAAACAGCAGTACGGAAGATGTAAAGCTTTTACGGCCTGAGCAAGGTGAGATTTTGTTCTCGCAGAAGCTTGCAGATGGTGTGTTACAGGCAGGTGGTGTCTGCGTAAGATTTTTTGAAAGTTAAAAAGATAACGTTAAAAAAATGACAATTTTATTTACAAGATGGAATGAAAAGGTTATACTATAGACATCGAAGTGAAAAAATAATAAATTAACGGAGGTTTTAATTATGTTAGTTTCAGCTACAGAAATGCTTAAAAAAGCAAAAGCAGGCCACTATGCAGTAGGTCAGTTCAATATTAACAATCTTGAGTGGACAAAGTCTATCTTACAGACAGCACAGGAGTTAAACAGCCCTGTAATCTTAGGTGTATCTGAGGGTGCTGGTAAGTATATGTGCGGATATAAGACAATCGTTGGTATGGTAAACGGTATGATTGAGGAGATGGGAATTACTGTTCCTGTAGCTCTTCACTTAGATCACGGCAGCTATGATCACTGCTATAAGTGTATCGAGGCTGGTTTCTCTTCAGTTATGTTTGATGGTTCTCACTATTCAATCGAGGAGAACGTTGAGAAGACTAAGGAGTTAGTAGCAGCAGCTCATGCTAAGGGACTTTCTATCGAGGCAGAGGTTGGTTCTATCGGTGGAGAAGAAGACGGTGTTGTTGGTGCTGGTGAGTGTGCAGACCCAGCAGAGTGTAAGGCAATCGCTGATCTTGGCGTTGATATGCTTGCAGCAGGTATCGGTAACATTCATGGTAAGTATCCTGCAAACTGGGCTGGTCTTAGCTTTGAGACACTTGATGCTGTTCAGCAGAAGACAGGTGAGATGCCATTAGTTCTTCACGGTGGTACAGGTATCCCTGAGGATATGATTAAGAAGGCTATTTCTCTTGGTGTAGCTAAGATTAACGTTAACACAGAGTGCCAGTTAGCATTCGCAGCAGCTACTCGTAAGTATGTAGAGGCTGGTAAGGACTTAGAGGGTAAGGGCTTTGACCCACGTAAGTTACTTGCTCCAGGTGCAGAGGCTATTAAGGCTACTGTTAAGGAGAAGATGGAATTATTCGGTTCTGTTGGTAAGGCTAACTAATTATATTATATGAAATGATTCGAGGCTGTGTCGCGATTGCGGCACAGCCTTTTGCATACGATGAATCAGGAGGTGTTGACTTCTTACGGCGCACGCCTAGGAAGTAGAATAAATGCGGACATATCATTTATATAGGTAATTAGCTGAATTTTAATTTAACTGGCTGATATGAAAGACATTATGCCCTGTTCTTTCATATCAGCCAAGCAAAGCTTGCGGTACATATTTATCCTATACACAGGTGCTTTAACTCTTGGTTTTATCCCTATATTTGTATATTGCTAATACCTACGAGGTACTGTAACGAAAATCCTGTCGTGGTACCTCGAATCTAGGTATTTTATATCCATTTAATAAGATTTTTGGGTACAGGAACACTTTTATCGAGCATAGGATATCGGTTTTACTAGTTTTTGATATCTTGTGCTTAAATTATTTTGCCTGTACCTCATATGTCACAGTTTGGAATGTCTGACTACTCAGGAGCATGCGCTAACAAGGTTTGTGCAGTACGTATAGATGGTTGAATCTGTTTATAAGTACTTTGACCTTTGTTGTACCAT
>JAFUKJ010000029.1 GCA_017467805.1 Lachnospiraceae bacterium | reverse complement strand
GCTCTACCAACTGAGCTATCTGGGCGTCTCTCGCTCACTAAGCGACTTTTGTATATTACAATAGTTTCCTGCCTGTGTCAAGAGAGTTTTTTTATTTTTTATATTTGAAATTTACTCATTCTCATTCCACAATAATGCACACTTTACAGCCTTATCCCAGCCCTTTAAACACTTTAAGCGTTTCTCCTCTTCCATGGTCGGAGTAAAACGTCTTGCAAGCTGCCAGTTTGCTCTTATTTGTACCTTATCCGTCCAATATCCTACCGCAAGTCCTGCCAGAT
The DNA here is from genome assembly GCA_017467805.1 of Lachnospiraceae bacterium. GTDB lineage: Bacteria > Bacillota > Clostridia > Lachnospirales > Lachnospiraceae > COE1. Next base: position 50,473 of record JAFUKJ010000029.1, on the reverse strand, counting down.
ATGCGGCTCCAAGAGCCGTTGTTTCAATACAGCTAGGTCTAAGCACATCACCATTTAGTATATCCGACTGAAACTGCATCAGAAAATCATTAGCACTGGCTCCACCGTCCACACGAAGCGTCTGTATCTTTACGGAAGCATCCTTTTCCATCGCTCTTAGAACGCTATGGGTCTGATATGCAAGCGATTCTAAGGTTGCGCGAATAAAATGTTCCTTGCTGCAGCCTCTGGTAATACCAACCACCATTCCTCTGCAATATTGATTCCAATACGGCGCACCCATTCCCGTAAAAGCAGGTACAACATACACACCATTGGTATCTTCTACTGCGTTGGCATACTCCTCTGACTGAGCAGAGCTTTTCAGCATACGCATCTCATCACGAAGCCACTGTATAGCTGCTCCTGCCACAAATACGCTTCCCTCTAAGGCATATTCCACTTCATCCGTATCACTGGCTGCAATGGTAGTCAAAAGTCCATGCTCTGACTCTATCGCCTTATGTCCTGTATTCATAAGCAAGAAGCAGCCTGTTCCATAAGTATTCTTCACATCTCCCTCGTCAAAGCAGCACTGACCAAAAAGTGCCGCCTGCTGGTCGCCTGCTGCCCCTGCTATCTTAATAGCACCACCAAGAACACCATCATCTGTTACACCATATACACAGCTTGAAGGCTTTACCTCTGCCAGCATGGAGCGTGGGATTCTGAATCTTTCCAAAAGCTCGTCATCCCAGCATCTTTCATGAATATTATAAAGCATGGTACGCGACGCATTGGTATAATCTGTTACAAAAATTTTTCCCTTTGACAAATTCCAAATAAGCCAGGTGTCCACTGTACCAAAGAGTAAATCACCTGCCTTGGCCTTCTGCCTTGCTCCCTCCACGTTATCCAGTATCCATGCAATCTTTGTCGCACTAAAATATGCATCAGGCACAAGTCCTGTTTTACTGCGAACCACTTTATCAAAGCCGTCTGCCTTTAATGCATCTATCATATCCGCAGTTCTATGACACTGCCAGCATATCGCATTATAAACAGGTACTCCTGTATTCTTATCCCAGCAAATCGTTGTCTCGCGCTGGTTTGTAATTCCAATCGCTGCAATCTGTGAAGCCTCCGCCCCAATTTTTGCCATTGCCTCTGTTGCCACTGCCAGCTGCGAAGACCATATTTCCATAGGATTATGCTCTACCCAGCCCGCCTTGGGATATATCTGCTCAAACTCCTTCTGCGCCATACTCACAATGTTTCCTGCCTGGTCAAACAGAATACATCTTGAACTGGTAGTCCCCTGGTCTAAAGCCATTACATATTGTGTTGTCTGCATATTACTCCTGCCTTTCTCTTCCCGTTATCCTTATATCGCCTGTACCTCTCTTGTTGCCACAACGCTAATTCCAGTCCCTGCGGCATCCTTGAGTACAATATCTCCCACTTGCACAGGTGCCTCCACCTCCACCTGCCTGAGAGCTTCCATACATGCAAAAATCTTATCCTTTGGAATATCCTCACTTGTCTTTACAGGCACTACAGGAATATTTCCACGCAACACCCGTACCGTACTCGTAACCGTTCTTCTTGGGTCAAGCATTTCCTTTCTTGCATAATCCTCTCCCTTAGGACAGGTATTACCGCCAATTGCCTGCACCTTACCCGACTCCATCGTTACAGTAAGCACGCAGCCCTTCGGACATCCAATACAAATCAGTTCTTTCTTCTCTGTCATCTACCCATCCCCCGTTACTGCATACATTCGATATAATCAGCTGCATATTTTCCAGCCCTATATGCCTCTTTTGAAACATTATCTACCAAGTCGTGTACATGCAAGACATTACCACACGCAAATACACCAGTTACGTTCGTTTCCAAATTCTCTTTTACACAAGGACCTGAGGTCTTCGGGTCTAACTCGATACCACACTTAGTCGATAGCTCATTTTCAGGTATCAGACCACAGGAAATCAGTAGTGTATCGCAATCATAATCTCTCTGCGTTCCATCTATTACCTTTCCCTTCTCATCTACCTTAGCAACGGTTACGCCCTCTACACGCTCTTTACCTCGAATATCCACTACTGTATGGCAAAGTAAAAGAGGTATATCAAAATCCTCTAAGCACTGCACAATATTTCTCTGCAAGCCGCCTGACTTTGGTTTAATCTCTACGACAGCCTGAACCTTTGCACCCTCCAGTGTCATTCTTCTTGCCATGATTAAACCAATATCACCACTTCCGAGGATAACCACTTCCTTACCTGGAAGCTTTCCTTCTAAGTTGACATAATACTGAGCTGTTCCTGCCGAATAGATTCCAGCAGGTCTGTATCCTGGAATATTCAATGCTCCTCTTGGACGCTCACGACACCCCATTGCCAATATTACTGCATCCGCACATATCGTAAGCATTCCCTGCTCTCTGTTCATAACAGTTACCTGCTTACACACAGAAGAATCGCTTACACCAATATCCATAACCATTGTGTTTAACAGGTATGGTATCCCCTTTTCCTCTATCTGCACCTTATACCGATGCGCATACTCTGGTCCTGTCAGCTCCTCCCGAAAGGTATGCAGACCAAAGCCGTTATGAATACACTGATTCAGTATTCCGCCAAGCTCCTTGTCCCTTTCAATAATCAATATATCTTGTGTGGCAATTCCTGCTTCATATGCGCCAAGTGCCGCTGCCATTCCTGCAGGGCCGCCGCCAATTATCACAATCTTTTTATGTTTCTCCATAACTTCCCCCATCTGACTCTATATGCCAAGCTATCACAAACCTTTACTTTGTATCTCCTATAATAGAGGCAGAGCCTGCACCTGACTTGCAAACCTCCTCCATCGGGATATTCAGCTCCTCTGACAATAATTTCATAATCTTAGGCGAACAAAAGCCTCCCTGACATCGTCCCATGCTGGCTCTTGTTCTGCGTTTTACGCCATCTAAGGTAACAGCTCCTACAGGCCTGTGTATCGCATCTAATATCTCACCCTCAGAAACTGTCTCGCATCGACAAATAATATTCGCATAGGCAGGATTCTCCTTTATCAGCTGCTGGCGTTCTTCCATAGATGCCTGTTCCAAGCTTCTGATACCCCTTCTGGTCTCTATAAAATTCTGCCGTAGCTTTGCTGGCGCAAGCTTCATAATCAACTCTGCCACATATTCGCCTATTGCTGGCGCACTGGTCAAGCCTGGTGACTCAATACCTGCCACATCAATAAATCCCTGATAAGCCTTTGATTCCTCTATCACAAAATCATCACTCTCATGATGCGCACGAAGCCCTGCAAAAGAGGTAATAATCTGCCCTTTGGAAGGGAGACTCTGCACACTGTTAGCCGCCTTCTCTAAAATCTGCGACAAACCATCGGCAGTTGTATTCACGCCCTCTTTATCCTCAATATCCATCGCTGTAGGACCTAAAAGCTGGTTGCCGTGAATAGTTGGTGTTACCAATATTCCTTTACCATATGCACCAGGTAACTGAAATATGGTTTTATCCGTTAACACTCCTGCCTTTTTATCATATAGGCAGTATTCACCTCTTCTTGCAATCAACTGCATAGGCTCATGCCCTTCCTTTGGCGGAAGCATATTGTGAATCACATCTGCATAGATACCTGCCGCATTCACGACCATTTGAGCATCATAAGCATTGCCATCCTTCGTCAAAATACGGTAGCCTTGCTCCTTCTCCTCAATCGCCGTTACCTGCTGATTACGCTTGAATACAACTCCATTCTCGGCAGCATTCTCTGCCATAGCAATGGTAAGCTCAAATGGGCATACAATACCGCCTGCAGGCGCATATAACGCTGCCACCACCTGAGTGCTAATCTGCGGCTCCTGCTTTCTTACCTCATCAGCAGTAAGAATCTGTAAGCCTGTCACACCATTCTCAATTCCTCTTTGATATAATTCCTGTAGCTTATCTTTTCCTGTCTCTTCTAAGCACAACACCAAGGAACCATTTCTTCGAAAAGGTATATCCAGCTTTTCTGCAAGCTCATCCATCATTTGATTACCACGCACATTAAGCTTTGCCTTCAAGGTACCAGGCATCGCATCAAAACCTGCGTGTACGATTCCACTATTTGCCTTTGAAGTCCCCTCACACACATCCAGGGATGCTTCCAAAACCAGAACATTACGCTCTGTTTTCGCCAATTCTCTTGCGATACAACATCCAACTACACCTGCACCGATGATGATTACATCATACATGGTTTCCCCTCCTTATTGCGGCATCTTACTCTCTATCCAATCTGCCACATCCTTATACACAGTTTCTCTATCCAACTCATTTAATATCTCATGTCTGTCCTCTTCATAAAGCTTTAATGTAATGTCTTTGATTCCATGCTGCTTATAGGACTCATATACCTCTACAACACCCTTGCCATAGTCACCCACAGGGTCCTCTGCTCCTGCCACCATAAACACTGGTAAATCCTTTGGAAGCTTTGCTATATTTTCCTTTTTCTGAATAAAAGTTAATGCATCAAACAAAGTCCTATTGCCATTTACCGTAAATATGAACATACAATGCTTATGCGCATTATACATATCCACAATCTTTTCATCTCTAGTCAGCCAGTCATTGTCCGAACGTCGATTAGGAATCCTCTTATTATATGTTCCAAATGCCAGCTTTGACATAAGCTTTGAGCGATGACGTTCTCCCTTGAATAAGCCAACCATTCCGTTAATCAGCTTTGCAGTGCCAAGAATTAAAGGCTTTTTTCTTCCTGTTCCTGCAATAATCGCACCTGTCAGCTCTTGCCCATAAGTCATCAGGTAACGTCTTGCCATAAAAGAGCCCATACTATGTCCATATAGGAAAAGAGGAAGATTAGGATATTCTTCTTTTATCTTTGTTGTTACCCGATGCAAATCCTCCACCACTGCAGCACTTTTTGCATCACAAAAATAACCCAAATCTTCATCGCTTCCTGCAGTCTGACCATGTCCTAAATGGTCATTTCCAACTACTAAAAAACCTCGCTCATTCAAATACGCGGCAAACTCCTCATAGCGCTCTATAAACTCCACCATACCATGTGATATCTGTACAATTGCCTTAGGCGCCTCTATTTCCCATATCACTACATGAAGCTTGTGTACTCCATCTGAGGATGGAATTTTCATTGTTCTTTTATTCATCCGAATCCCTCCACTTTTACATTCATTTTTTATTCTTGGAATCGTTACGATTCAATAAAATGCCCACAATCAATAAAACAGGGAAAATTGTTGCAACCAAAATTCCTTTTCTTAAATCATCATCAAAGCAGCCCGAAATAAAGCCAACTAGACTCGGTCCGCCCGAACAGCCCAAATCTCCAGCAAGTGCTAAAAAGGCAAACATAGCCGTACCACCTGTCTTCATCGACGCCGATGCCATACTAAAGGTACCTGGCCACATAATACCAACCGACATACCACACAACGCACAGCCAAGTAATCCCACAATCGGATTTTGCACAAATACAATCAGCATATAGGAAATAATGCACAGGCATGTGCTATAAAGCATGAATCTGCGCAAACGAATCTTCTCGCCGTATTTTCCATAAATTGCTCTTGCTGCTCCCATGCAGATTGCAAAGGACATAGGACCTGCCAAATCACCAATAGTCTTGTCTACACCAAGCCCCTTCTCTGCAAACGTCGATGCCCACTGGCTCACCGCCTGCTCACTGGCACCCGCACATACCATCATTAATACAAAAATCCAAAAGGTCTTCATTCCAATAAGCTCTTTTAGCTTAAGTCCCTGCTCGCCCTCTTCGATGAGATGACGAATCGGAACCTTGGTAAACAATATAGCATTTGCCGCAGGAATCAATGCCCAGAATACTGCTGCATATTTCCAATTCTCAATGCCAAATACTGCAAAGAATATCGTGGATATCACTACAACACCTACATGTCCCCAGCAGTAAAAGGAATGCAAAAGGCTCATAGTCTTTTCCTTATTGTCAGATGGACATGCCTCCACAATCGGACTTACCAGCACCTCAAGCAAACCTCCGCCGATTGCATAAATTAATACTGCAAGCAATATACCAATAAATGGGTCCTGCCCCATACTTAGGAAAACCTCAGGCAAAACAGGAAGCATCAATAGCCCCAATGCTGCACATACATGTGCAATCACCATAGAAGCCCGATAGCCTATCTTATCTATGAAAGAAACCGATATCAAATCAACAATAAGCTGCAATCCAAAGTTAAAGGTTACCAGCATGGTTATCTTGGATAACGGTATCTGATACTGACTCTGAAAGGTCAAAAATAACAAAGGTACAAAGTTATTAACAATCGCCTGCACGATATAACCAATAAAGCAAGCCGTTATAGTTCTGTTATAATTGGGTTTCATACAAATTGCCTCTTCTTTCTTTATGCATCATATACATAAAATTATAGCAATATCTTTATTTATTTTCCATGATATTTACAGATATATTTTGGCACAAAAAAGCCCGAAAGGTTAATAATCCTTTCAGGCTTTGCTCTATCAATATTAATCGGCTCTCTTCTCGCCCATAAAAAATATTACCAAGGTACCAGGACCTGTGTGGCTGCCAATTACTGCACCAATACTGTTAATGCATACAGGCTCCTGAAGCTTCGGAAATGCTGCTTCAACCATATCTGCAAGCTTTCTCGCCTCATCTGTGCAAGCAGAATGAGAAATATAGCATTTGCCGCTATAATTCTCGCCATCAATGGCAAGCTCCTTCATCTTAGTAAATAATTCATCCATAGCTTTCCTTCTGCCACGAACATTTTTTACATTCAAAAGCTTACCCTCTACATTTACCTTAATGATAGGACAAATATTTAATAATGAACCTGCCACTGCTGATACCGTGGAAATACGTCCACCTCTTCTTAAATGAGATAAATCAGTCACATACACCCAGTGCTGAAGATTAAGCTTATTATCCTCTACCCACTGATACAGCTCATCAACTGAAGCCCCCGCATCTCTCTTATCCGCCAATATCGTCATCAGCATACCATAACCGCTGGCAGCGCAAAGACTATCTACTACATATATCTTACAATCAGGATACTTCTCAATCAGTTCTTCTCTTGCCACACATGCTGAATTATAAGTGCCTGAAATACCGCTGGAAAGTGTCAGATGTAATATATCCTTGCCTTCCTTTAGATATGGCTCCCAAAACTCAATGTATTGCTCTACATTTACCTGAGATGTCGTAGGCATTGCGCCTGCAGATACTCTTCTGTAGAATTCCTCAAAGCTCATGGTTTCTCCTAAATCATCAGGATACTCTACGCCTTCTATCGTATAGTGGAAACATACATATTTAATATTTCTGCTCTCAAAGTGTTCCCTTGTCAAATCTGCTGTCGAACAACAACTCAATACATAATCCCTCATAATTCCTCCATCCTTCTGCTATTTCCCATAATCTGTCTTACTAAGAGTAATTCCTCCCCACGTATCACCTGCATAAGAAGAACCTCTTAAGAAAAAGTCTCGAACAATTCCAGAGCTTTTGTCATCATTCGTGCAATCTATATGATACCACTGACCATCAATGTTCACGAGATTCCATGCATGCTCTACACCATTTACCTTACCTGCTGCTACATAGCAGGGAATTCCCATCTGATCCATAAACTTTTGGAATAAAAGCGCATAACCTGAGCATACCGTTACCTTGCTATCAAGGGCATCATAAGCCGAACGGAAATCAAAACCCGCAACACCCTGCGCAGTCTCATAAGAATAATTCACATCACCACATATATAATCATGCACCTGCAATACCTTATCATAGGTAGAACCTGTATTAAAATACGGTATCAGCATTGCAACTGCTGCCTCTGTATAAACCTCTTCCTCCACACTGCTTAAATAATCGTAGGTAATTGTATATTTTCCCGCACCGCCTCTAACATACACTGAATGAATATTCGCAGTTCCATAATCTAACACCGATGACCTCATCATTTCCGAGAACACATCATAAATTGTATAAAATGTTAATGTGTCGCTATATACGGTAATCGTCCCTGCATGCTTCATAGCCGCTTCATTCCTAGCCGCCTGCGCTTCCTCAATCGTATTAACTCTATAAGTAAGCTGATCAGCATATATTGGTATCTCATAAGGCGCCACTACAGGCTGCTGAATACTTGTCATATCCGTCAAAGCATAACCAGGTATATAATACACACCATTCAATGCCACCTGATACCAGCCATTCGATGTAATGCCAGTTACCTGCATCGGCAGATTCGCCTCTAAAGTCATAACTGGAACCGCCTGCAAATCAGGCTCTTCATAAAGTCCTGCCTGGTCCGTCGTATACAGAACCATTGCAGCATCCGATACAGTATATTCCTCCGCTTGTATGGTTATTTCCCCACAAAACAAGAAAACCAATAACACAGAAATTGCCATCAGCAACTTATGGTATTGGTATGTATCATATTTCCTATCTAACAAATTCATTTCCGGCTACCTCCATAAAATAATGTAGTTGCTTTCCATTGTTGAATTATACTCCATTCTATTGTAAGTCACCGTCTGATTGATTGTCAATATAAATGCAGTTAAGCAAATTTTCACACAAAAAAGCAGCTACATAATGTAACTGCTTTTACTGCCGGCGACCGGAATCGAACCGGTACGGGAGGTTAGTCCCGCAGGATTTTAAGTCCTGTGCGTCTGCCAGTTCCGCCACGCCGGCATGGCTATTATGAACACGTGCCAAATCCGAAGGATTTGTGTACATCGTATTCATTAAGCTTGCTATGCAAGCTTAATGGATGGAGGTGGATTCGAACCACCGAAGCAATATGCAGCAGATTTACAGTCTGTCCCCTTTGGCCACTCGGGAATCCATCCATAGTGAAACCTGAAATCAAGTCTCAACAGAAATTATTTATACCATATTACATTTCAAAATGCAACTGTTTTTATTAAATATTTGTCGATTTATAAGAATCCATAGATTGCTTCTGTTCTCTGTTCAACCTGTGAATACGAACATAATACGCCGTAATCAGGATAACATCTGCCCCCATCCATGCAGCTATTTCCGCATAAAAGATTCCATCAGATCCTATCAGCATTGGTAATAGCAACGCTGCTCCTGTACGCATCACAAACTCTGCCACTCCCGAAAGCATCGGCATAATTGTATCTCCCAAGCCCTGCAGAGCAGAACGATATACATATAGGAAATACAACGTAACCAGACAATAGCTCATAATCGCCAGATACCGATACCCTATCTGTAATGCTCCTTCTATCTCCTCAGGCGTTCCCGAGATAAACAAACCCAATATATCTCTTCCAAATATCAGCATGCAGGCAGAAATTACTGCCGACGTAAAGACTGCAACAATTAATGCACTTCTTACACCCTGTTTTATCCTGTCATATTTGCCTGCTCCAAGATTTTGTCCCGTATAGGTTACTACCGCATAGCCATAAGAGGTTGCCGCAACCTCCAGAACACCATAAAGCTTATTGGCTGCTGTAAATCCTGCAATAAATAACATACCAAAGCTATTTACTACCGTCTGCACAATCATTCCGCCTACACAGATAATTGCATTCTGAAATGCAAGCGGAAGTCCAAGCTTCATTAATGTAGCATTCAGCTCATTATCCGATTCCCAGTCTCTCTTTTCCAATTTTCCTATATTAATCTTACGAAGTGCCGCCAAACAGTAAATCGCCGAGCTGCACTGTGCAATTAAAGTTGCAACTGCCGCCCCTGCAATCCCCCAGCCAAGAAAAGCAACAAACCAAATATCCAGCACAATGTTGATAAAACAAGCCACCACCATTGCATAAAGCGGTGATTTGCCATTACCAAAGGCACGCAGAATCGCCGCAAGCATATTATACGCCATCACAATCGGAATGCCTGCAAACATAATTCTAAGATATAAAAGAGCACCTCCAATAACATCCTCAGGTGTCTGCATAAGCTGTAACAGAGTAGGCAATAACATCTCAAACACAAGTAATAGTCCTAATGCGAGTATAACAGCCAGTCTTACACACGCTGCGATGTCCTTTCTAATCGCCTTTGCATTACCTGCGCCAAAATCCTGTGCGATTCTTATAGAAAAGCCTTGTGTAAAGCCTTGTACCACGCTTACCAGCATCCAGTTAAGCCAGTCTGCCGCTCCCAACGCAGCAAGGGCAGATACTCCAAGCACCTGCCCCACAATCATTGTATCCACTACTGTATATAGTTGCTGAAAAATATTACCTACCATAAGAGGTAATGCAAATACCAGCAATAATTTAAAGGGACTTCCCTTTGTCATATCCTTTGTCTTAGCAGCCATCTAAACACTTCTTTCCTGATAATCCTGCAGTGCCTTGGTATAAAGTTCACCCTGCGCCCTGCTATATCTGCTATAAATCCATGTACAAATAAAATAACATACTAAGACAATTCCTGCAAATACTGCATATTGAATCAGCGTTCCTTCTGCTCCGAATATCCCCATCCAATAAAAGCAGACACATTCATATACACTTATCGCCAACATAAAAGCAGTCAATCTCATCTGAAAGCCCCAGTGTCTGATGACCAAAGAGGTAAATGCCACGCAAAACAAAAGCACACCACCTGCCACTGAAATAAGCAGCTTCCATAACCATTCTGTTTCTATTGTCTCTATTCCATAGACCTGATTTCGAATCATGGCTAACAACAAAAGCCATACTGTAACAAATGCTACTCCATTACGAAACCACGTCAGAAATTGAATCACATTCTCTTTACGCATCACAGCCTCCTATAATCCCAGCTTATCCTTCATGCTCTTTACATATCGTCTGGAAATGCAAAGACGTTCTTCATTATTCATGGTAATCAGCAAAGTACGATTCATTTGCGGCATAAGACTCTTCATCCTTTGGATATTAACAATCTGCGACTTAGAGATACGGATAAAATCTTTCTCTGTCAGCATTTCTTCCAGTTCATAAAGGCGAAATGCCACCTCTACACATTGATTTTCTGTATATAGAAAGGTTCTGTTATCCACAGTATCAAAGTAATAAATATCCTTTATATCCACAAAGCAAATCTCACCATTACAGTTACCCTTTATTCTGCTGTCAAACTGTTCAATATGTGTCTTCAGACGCTCCACCGTCTTATCCACCTTCGGACAGTCTATGGTAACACCAATACCATCCTGCCTACTGTGTACAATCTCTACCTCCACTGTACCTTTCCTCGCTTTCTGCATTGCTCAAACGATTTTCCATAATTAATACGATTACCAGAATAATTTCCATTACTGTCATAGCTGCTGCCACTGCCACCGAATGCAGGCTGCATCCTATTACTAGCGAAACAATCGGAATCATAACCCCAAAAGCATAATAAGCTTTCGACCTATAATACCAGCCATATGGCAAAAAGTGTGCACCTGTTACCATAGCATATACCATTACCATTTTATCAGGCATAGCACTATATACCCACATCACAATCAGTAAATATGGTATCTGTGCCACTGCAAGAATAATCCCTGCCACAGACAAAGGATTCTCCTTGTCCTGAAATGGAATCCTCAACAGCTTTGACATTAAATATGCAATAGGCATTAACGGTGTACTCATACAAAAGGTCAGCATATTCTGCATCATAACAGGTAAATCCAATACTCTGATTATACTAATACCTATCCATAATATCACTGACGCTATAATGAAATGAATTCCTCTCTTCTGGCTCTTAATCACACGCTCCTGCATCTGTTCAAAAACAACTTTCTCATTATTCATAAATAAATCCCTCGCATTCTGTTCACAAGCTTTTCGCCTGTATCTATGGGTACAATACCCTTTCCAAACAGAGAATACAAGGGATTAACGGTAAGCGGTACATTCAGGCTATGTAAGATGCCCCTATGCCAGTAATTGCATTATAATTTCATAAACCCAATATGCGCAGAACAGTAGCATTCCAACATTCAAAAATACAGTTTTAAAGCGCTGTCCCTTTTGAAGCGCGCCGTCCACTGGCTGCAGCTTAAAGCTTTTGTGTTTCACCGCAATCAATATAATTCCAATCAAAACAACAAGCATCAGCATACAGGCATAAATTATATAAACTGCAATGCCGCTAATATTGCTCATTATCAACTCCATAAGTGCTGCTTCATCCGTCATGGTCATCATCTGCTCATATACTTCCATGAAGCCGCTCTTCTCCAGAATATAGGTTGCTACCACAGAACCCAGAAGATTAATTCCCATATGAACTGCGATGTTATAAATAATATTTCTTGTTCTTACATAAATAAATGCTAAAAATGCCCCCAGAACAAATGCATATGCAAACTGATTCAAATTACCATGGAATAAACCAAACATAAGTCCTGACAGGAAAATTGCCAAGCCTTCACCATAAGCAACTACTCTGTCCACCAAAAGCTTACGGAAGATAATTTCCTCCGCAATTGGCGCACCAATTACCATGACTAAAATCATCGTCGGTACGCTGACATTTGATGTAATATCCATCACTACATTGTTAACTGTACCCTGCTTTAACATGCCTACAATACTGGTAATAATTGTTCCAACAATATTACTTAGATACAAGCATGCATAGCACATGATAAATGCACAAATCCAATTGCCAATTGACATTTTCTTTTTCTCAACAGGCTCTGTTGATGCAGGCACAAGACGAATCAGCATTATCATAATCGGATATCCAATGAAATACATCGGAAGCATCATGCTCAGAAAGCTGGAATCATAATTTTCCAGCAATTGCGGTGCCACTACATCTACAACCTTAGCCGCTATTACTTGTACAACATAAATTATAATCACACCCAATAAATACATTAATCCAAGCTTTGAGAAATGCTTTCTCGCACCTTTTAACTGTTCTTCACTCATCTCAATACTCCTTCTCTTTTAAAAGTTTACATAATGTATATTAATACATTATCTCTGTATACACAAGAAAAAGCCGAAAGATTACCTTTCAGCTTCATTCTTACTACATCTTTATTTTGCGTTGGCAGGCTCAATATTAATCGCCTTACCCTTAATCTTTACATTCTTCATTGCCTTAAGAACAGCCTTTGCACTATCCTTAGGTACTTCTACAAAGGTGTACTTGTCATATACATCAATGGCACCTACAAGTCTTCCTGGCATCTTGGTTTCTCCAGCAATCGCACCAAGAATATCCTTTGGCTTAACCTTCTGCGACTTTCCAATGTTGATAAACAGACGAACCATACCTTCCTCTGCTCCAGTATCACCAAACTCACCGTCCTGCTCTTGTTCTTCCTCAGGAGATTCATTCTGCTTCATATACATCTTAAGAAACGCCGCCGCAATGTCCATTGCAGTGTAGTCAGACTCATTTACCTGCTCCTCAATGGTATTAATCATGGCAGTTAAATCCTCCTGCTCAATGATATCAGATATCTTATCCATGATTTTTTCAATCTTTACCTGATTCACATCATTTAAGGATGGTACAGGCATCGCATAAATCTTGGTCTTGCAGTATCTCATGATATCCTTAAGCTTGTAGACCTCCTTGCCCTTTACAAAGGTAAAGGAACGTCCAGTTCTGCCCGCACGTCCTGTACGTCCGATTCTATGTACATAATACTCATCATCCTGTGGAATATCAAAGTTAAATACTGCCTCCACATCATCTACATCAATACCTCTTGCCGCAACGTCTGTCGCAATCAAAATGTCTGTCTTACCGTTACGGAAGCTCTTCATAACACGGTCTCGCTGTGCCTGACTCAAATCTCCATGCAACCCGTCTGCAAAGTATCCTCTGCCCTTAAGTACTTCTGTCAAATCATCTACCATTTTCTTGGTATTACAGAATACAAGCGAGAGCTTTGGCTCATAATAGTCCAAAAGTCTGGTCAAAACAGCCACCTTATCCTTACGCTTCACATCAAGATAATACTGCTCAATCTTAGGCACTGTGAGCTCTTTCTTTACAACCTTAATCATCTCTGCATCAGACTTCTGATAGTTCTTTGTAATATCAAGAATTGCCTTTGGCATAGTCGCTGAGAAAAGAATCGTCTGTCTGTCCTCCGTCGGAATATACTGTAAGACCGTCTCAATATCCTCACGGAAGCCCATATTCAGCATCTCGTCTGCCTCATCCAATACGATTGTATTCACATGCTCGCAGCGGATGGTCTTGCGGCGCAGATGGTCCATAATACGTCCAGGTGTACCAATAATAATCTGTGTTCCCTTCAAAGCACGAATCTGCTTGCTGATATCCTGACCACCGTAAATCGGCAATACCTTAATACCATGCATATATTTTGCAAGATTTCTAATCTCTTCTGCCGCCTGAATGGCAAGCTCTCTTGTCGGACACAAAATCAATGCCTGAGGATGCTTCACTTCCTTATTCAATCGAATCTTCTCTAATACAGGAATACCAAATGCAGCGGTCTTACCTGTACCTGTCTGCGCCTGCCCTATGATATCACGTCCCGTCATAGCGATAGGAATTGCTTTTGTCTGGATTGGAGAGGCCTCCTCAAAGCCCATCTCCTTTACGCCTCTTAATATTTCAGGGCATAAGCCCAATTCGTCAAAATTAACTGTTTCCATATATTTCCTTTCTAAAAAACAAAACGAGGCGCATGCGTTTCAGCATGCGCCAAACTTTGTCATTATACGTGACTAACTCCTAAAAGTCAATAGACTATGTTCTATCCCCTAATCGTACTGCTTTACTTCCACTTCCTGCTTATCAAAGTCTAAAAATAATTGGAATGCCATTCCATCCTCACTGGTATCCCAAATCTCAACATACTTAGGAGTTACTTCGATAAGAATCTCTGTGTCTGTGTGGCTGTACTTATTATAGCTTTCCCAAAGATACTTCTTATAGCCTTCCTCAAAGCGATGTCCAGGCTCATCCACCACCAGACCTTTATTCAAGGCAATTCCCTCTACCTGAATACCATTCCAGCACATAGCTACCTGTGGATTCTCCATCAGCTGCTTTGTCTTTCTAAAGTTCTTATCTGTCTTAAAGTAAATCTTATCATCATAGAACAAACAGCTTACATTACGCACCATAACATAATCATTAACGCTTGATGCCAATGCCATAATCTTGCTGTTTCCTAAGATTTCAAACATTCTCTCTACTGCTCTCTCAAAGGTAATATCCTTCTCTAACGTGAATTTCATTTATCTGTCCTCGATTCTTATATTGTAATTCTAGCTAATCTAAAACTTATCGCATTAGCACTTTGGAGCAATTAGTTATTAATAAATTTCTTAATAGGCTTGCTCAAATGCTTATATAAAGCCATAGTAAGTATTGAAGAACCACCATACTTAATCACATTGAATGGTATAATGCCAAGTATTACAAAGCTTGTCATATCAGTTACCGCAGGATTTACTGCAGTACACATTCCAATGATATCCTCTACAGTCATTCCTGCCAGATTTGCATAAAACGGAATAATCAAATACAAATTTGTAAGTATTGCTACCACAATTGCCGCAATAGTTCCTAATAACAACCCTATGATTGCCATCTTTTTTGTCTTGTTTCGTCTGTATAGAAATACAGCCGGAAGTACATACGCGCAGCTAAGCAATACATTCTGTATCTCGCCAGTACCTATTGAAGTACTCCCCATCATTACCATCTTCAAAAGTATCTTTACAATAATGATATAAACTGCTGCCACGGGACCAAACATTAATCCGCCAACAATTTCCACTACGCCTGCAAAATCGAAATCCATAAATGGAGGCATCATTGGAAGCGGAAACTTAAATAGCATCAATACAGCTGCCAGCGCACCCATTAAAGAGATAAATGTAATCTCCTTTGCACGCATCTTACTCTTAGAACCTTGGTTAACAGTTACATTTGTTGTTTCGTTTGTCATAATACATCACCCTTTCCTTTCTTGTGTCCTGACGACACCCTGTCCTGCTCCAAGTCTTAGAGCAAAACGAAACGCCCAAAACATAGTTATGCCTTGGGCGTGAAAATTCAC
Source organism: Lachnospiraceae bacterium (assembly GCA_017467805.1). Lineage (GTDB taxonomy): Bacteria > Bacillota > Clostridia > Lachnospirales > Lachnospiraceae > COE1. The sequence goes on along the minus strand of JAFUKJ010000029.1, from coordinate 34,395 downwards.
AGAAAATGTCTTTTCTCATCCGGACTATACCGTCGGTGCTGGAATCTCACCAGCTCAGCCGCTTACGCGGGTCATGGACTTTACCATCGGTAGGGACTTGCACCCTGCCACAAAGACTTCAATATTCTATTTTGAAATCGGTGATTGTTCATCTCCTGCAATTGCTATTATATGCACCCAACACACATTTGTCCACTACTTTTTTAAATTCGGGTTTGTCGAACTAACGGACGGTACTCTGTCCTACTCCATGGAACGAACTATGGTTTAACGCAAAAGTAGACGCTACGAGTAGAAGAGTTTCTTAGTGCTTTTTGAGTACACAGGAAAGTGCCGCCTGGACGAAGGCGCTAGGCGGGAATTGAGGCATGGACGCCGAATTCCCGCTGGTTCCGTACATATAGAATACTTAGACAAAAGCACCTAGAAACTCTTAACCCGAAGCTCTAGCTTTCGAATGAAACCTGTTAGGGCTTGCGCCGAGAGAAGTCGACAAACCCGAATTTGGGTAGTAAAAAAGACAGTCCGTTACAGGCTGTCTCTTTTAGAGAAGGTATTTCTTTCTTATGGGGTATAGCAAAAAACTATATAATATATTGGGGGGGTTACAAGTATGATTATAGCAATAGACCCCTTTTTCGTCTATTCTTACATTTCACAAACTTTACAATTTTACAGTTGTATTTTTATGCAAAATATACAAAAATCAGTTTTTTTGTGTCGATTTATGCAATATACACTTTTTGTATTTTGTACATTAGCGTGCTAAATTATTGGGCAAAACATAAGTCCCAGGTTCACTAATATATCTGCAAACCTGGGACACTTTATCATCCTAGCACTCAAATAATGCTTCGAACTCATCGCGCGTAATCTTTTCCTTCTCCAAAAGAAGCTCTGCACAAGCATGAAGTACCTTCTCATGCTGCATGATGATACTCTTAGCCTTCGCATAGCAATCATCAATAATGTTCTTCACTTCCTTATCAATAGTGCCTGCCACCTCTTCGGAATGACTTCTGGTGTGAGCAAGGTCACGACCGATGAACACCTCATTATCACTTTCATCATAATTGATAACACCAATATTCTCTGACATACCGAATCTGGTCACCATTGCTCTTGCAACCTTTGTTGCCTTCTTAATATCGCTGGATGCACCTGTTGTAATATCATCAAAGATAATCTCCTCAGCAATACGTCCGCCAAGTGATACCATAATATCCTGTAACATCTTACCTTTGGTATTGAACATCTCATCACGCTCAGGCAATGGCATCGTATAACCCGCTGCACCAAGACCTGTAGGAATAATTGACACTGTATATACAGGTCCTACATCAGGAAGTACATGGAAGAGAATTGCATGACCTGCCTCATGATAAGCAGTAATCTTCTTCTCCTTATCAGAGATAATACGACTCTTCTTCTCTGCACCAATACCAACCTTGATAAATGCCTTCTTAATATCCTCCTGAACAATAAATGCTCTATCTTCCTTTGCGGCAAGAATCGCAGACTCATTTAACAGATTCTCCAAATCCGCGCCTGTAAAGCCTGCTGTAGTCTGCGCAATCTGTTTCAAATCCACATCCTCTGCAAGCGGCTTATCCTTTGCATGTACCTGCAAAATCTCTTCTCTGCCACCTACATCAGGTGTCTGCACACTAATCTTTCTATCAAAACGTCCTGGTCTTAAAATAGCAGGATCTAAGATATCTACACGGTTGGTCGCTGCCATAACAATGATACCTTCATTCGTACCAAAACCGTCCATCTCTACCAAGAGCTGATTCAATGTCTGCTCTCTTTCATCGTGTCCACCGCCCATACCAGTACCACGCTTTCTGGCAACTGCATCTATCTCATCGATAAACACGATACATGGTGCATTCTTTTTCGCCTCTGCAAACAAATCACGTACACGGGAAGCACCAACACCAACAAACATCTCTACGAAATCAGAACCTGAAATAGAGAAAAATGGTACATTCGCTTCTCCTGCGATTGCCTTTGCAAGCAATGTCTTACCTGTACCTGGCGCACCCTCTAAGAGAACACCCTTAGGAATTCTTGCTCCTACCTTTGTATACTTTGATGGACATCTTAAGAAATCAACGATTTCCTCCATGTCCTCTTTCTCTTCACGAAGACCTGCAACATCCTTTAAGGTAATCTCGCCTCCTGTAGAAACACGGGCGCGACTCTTACCAAAGTTCATCATCTTACCGCCACCGCCGCTATTGGCATTCTGTGCATTCATCATCGCGAACATAAACACACCAAAAATCAATATCAGCAATATCGGTAATATATCTGACAGGAACCAATTCTCCTGTGGAACATCCTCTACAATCGGGTCTATCTGATACTCAGTAGTCAACGTCTCCTGCATAGCCACTACATCAGACACATGTAAGGTTCTCTTAGTTCCATCATTAAACTGAATCAATAATGTACCTGTCGGTACCTCTGCATTAGGATGAATCTCAACATAAACGACTTCACCCTGCTCAAGCTGCTCTATGAACTCACCTTTTGTATAATCATCAGTCTGCTCATTTATTGTACTAACCCACACCGTGACAAGCAATAAAATCGCTATTACCAAGAAATATATATTTATTCCCTTTGAACTTTTACCCACTGTTCTTCTCCTTCATCTGCCATTTCGTTTAGTCAAACTCTACAATTCCAATATATGGTAAATTTCTATATCTCTGATCATAGTCGAGTCCATATCCAACTACAAATTCATCAGGAATCTGGAAGCCTGTATAATCTACCTTCACATCTACAACACGTCTCTCAGGCTTGTCCAAAAGCGTACAGAGCGAAAGACTCTTAGGACCTCTCTGCTGTAACATCTCCAACAAATAGCTTAATGTTCTACCAGAATCGATAATGTCTTCAATAACAATAACGTCCTTATCCTTAATAGAATCATCCAAGTCCTTTACAATCTTTACCACACCACTTGACTTTGTATCTCCGCCATAGCTTGATACAGACATAAAGTCAAAGGATACAGGTACTGTAATTCTCTTAGCAAGCTCACACATAAAGAAGCTTCCACCCTTTAAAACACAAATAAGATGAACCTGTCTTCCTGCATAATCCTTACTAATCTGTTCACCTATCTCTTTAATCTTTGCATCAACCTCTTCTTCGGTCAGCATAACTCTAACATGTTCTGCCATCTTTAAATCCTCCTATGTATTTAATTTCCATTATATTTTTCGTATCCCTGCTAACCTTGTAATAGCTGCTGATACGATTACCTACAATCCATATCACATGACTATCCTCGGTTACAAGATAAGAGCAATCCCGCTCCTCCTTTGGTATCTTCTCATCAATAAAAAATGCCTTCAGGGTCTTGCGTTCATGCTTTTGGTTTATTGTCAGATAGTCCCCTGTTCTGCGACCTCTAACAAGAATATTACCTTTTATTTTATCATAATCAAACCATTTCGTATATGTTTTTGCAATAATATTTTCTTCCTTTATGCCACAAAAAAGTCGAATTTCTAATTTATTATCATTATCCAGAGGAATCGATAATACCTCTCCCTGCTCGAGAAGTCTTTTCTTCTCTTCATCAATCACATACTCTGCTAAGGCTTTTGGTTTAAATGCCTCGTTCTTTGCAATACACACACCCTCGTACTCTCTTACAGCACATAAGCCATATGGAAGGTGCAGTTGTCTGCCGCTTTGCTTATTAAACAGGTTCTCCACCTGCTCCACATGAATCCCTTCGATATCCTTGTGCCTGCCCGCAGCCTGACTGATAACCTCCAAAAGCAGATAGCTCTTTAGCGTTTTGTGGATTCCTGCTAATAACTGGGCATTAATATGATATTTTTTATTCTCTACCTTTACGCATTGATGAAAGGCTTCTTTTACCATATCCTCCAAAAAATCATAAGCATCACTGATTTTCTCGCAGGCCTCCGTAACATGGGCTACCGCCCCTTGGCAAATCTCCTGCTCAGCATAGGGCAGAATGTGGTGACGGATTCGGTTTCTCGTATAATTATCCTCAAAATTAGTTTTATCTATACAATAGTGGATTTGATTTTGCTCTAAATATGCCTCTATCTCGACTCTTTCAAGACAAAGTATCGGTCTTACGACTCTGTCTCTGACAGGACGAATCCCTGAAAGCCCCTTCAAACCGCTCCCACGAAACAGATGGAATAACGTCGTTTCCGCACAATCATTACTGTTATGAGCTACTGCAATCTTCCCTTTTCTGCCACAGGCCTCCTTTGCAAGAACCTGATAAAATGCCCGATAGCGCACCTGTCTTCCTGCCTCTTCCTCGGATAGCTTCTGCTCTTTAGCAAGCTTAGCTACATCCTCCTCCACAAGCGTAAAAGGCAGACCAAAGTGCTCGCAAAGGGACGCTACATATGCCGCGTCTTCACCAGCCTCCTGTCTGATTCCATGATTAATATGTACCACATGTATCTCTATCGGTATCCGCTTACGAATCTCTTGCAGCACGAAAAGAAGGCAGACGGAATCCGCACCTCCAGATACCCCTGCCACAACATAATCATTCTCTTCAAACATATTATGCTTTTCGACGTAAGCCATAACCTTATTTATCATCCGTATTAACCGTGCCTTTCTAATTAATTATTTTCCCAAAGCCCTAACACCAGTATTGTCATATCATCACGGATTCTTCCACCCTGACAGTTCATCGCATAACGAAGCAGATAATTTGCAATCTCCTTTGGATTTACAATATTCATCTGCGCAATAATCTCCTTCAAGCAATTCTTATTCTCAAAATTCTTACTCTCAAAGCAATCTGCAACGCCATCCGACATCAGAATCAAAACATCTCCATCCATCAGCTGCAAACTTTGAGTCATGGGGTTAATATCTGAAAACGCTCCAAGAGGCAGGGTATCAGAAGTAATCTCATCCACCACAGTTCCTCTTTTTCGAAAGCTGGCTGCCGAGCCTGCCTTGATAAACTCTACCTCTCCATTATGTAGATTCACCGAACAAATATCAAGAGTTGTAAGATTTGCACATTGCATTCCTGCATAAACTGCAGCATTTATCATAGAAAATGCCTTTTCCTTACGAAAGCCTGCTTCTAACAATTTCTCTACAAATTCAATCACTGTCTGACTATCACGGCAAGCCTCTTCACCGCTCCCCATACCGTCCGATATCATCAGCACAACATTTCCATCCGAGTATTCATCTATGGAATAATTATCTCCCGAGATTTTCTCTCCTTCTTTGATTGCTCTGGCTAGCGCTGTCATCGCTGTAAAATATGGCTCATCTTCAAATATAAAGGTATCAAAGCTTCTTGAAACAGCTGTCGCACCTTCCGCTGATGCCAATAGTCTTCTGTCAAAGAAAACCGAAAGCAATGCCGCAAGCTCGTCCACATTGTAAGGATGTCTACCTACGTTTCTGGCAACAATACTGATTCTTTGTCTTTCTCTTTCCAGAAACACAACTTCCTTTACCATAATCCCATGCTTCTTTAGAAATTGTACCAAAGCCCTTCTCTTATGCTCTACAGGTATGCTGACATGTATTACTGTGTCAGCCACTTCAGATACTGCACCTGATATTTCCTGCAAATGCTTTGCAACTACTTCCTTATTCTCTTGTAATTGCTTATGTAATAAGTATTCCCCTCTGTTTTCCTCTGTCTGTTCCTTATATGACTGCTCCTCATAGAGTCTGGCAAGCTCATCATAGGTTTGGGATAAGCATTGCAGCTTCTTCTTACTATACTCAGGAAATAAATGTCCTGAATAAGAATTCTCCGCATAAATGCGTTTCCTGTTATCATATAATGTCTTAGACATATCCTACGCCTCCTTATATGTAGCACCACAAACATACACATAAGTATAGTCAGCATAGGCTTAATTTTTTGTCAAAACAAAGTCATTTATCTGATATTTTTATGACAAAAAACTGCATCCCCACTTCTCTATCAGTGAATCGGATGCAGTTAATTGCTCTCTTTAAATATGATTTCATTTTCGTAGACAAGCCCTAACTTGTCCTTAGCGACCTCTTCCGCATACTTCTTCGTCTTAGTATAAGTAGCAAGCTCCTTAAGCTCCTCGGCTCTTGCATATTCCTCATCAATCAGTTGCTGAAGCTCCTGCTCCCGCTTCTGATATTCTGCCTGCTTAGCCTTCAGGGACATGCTGTTACTTCCAACAACTACAATCAGCATAACAACTGCTGCAACTGCCATAGACATGCCAAGACGATATTGATTTTTATTCTGCTTATAGACAGGTTCACTTCTTCTCCCTGACATCTCTCTCATCCCCTTTATGCTGTTCACCAACAGCAGACTCTCTCACCTTCATTGTAAGGTGTTTCTTCCACCTAGTCAACCCATTTTTTATGGTAGAAAATGGCATCATAAGGCAACATAACAGACGGTATATCGCACTTGTCAAAAAGCGTCCCACAGTGACTGAATAAAGCAACATTCCGAGTCCTGCTCCCATCACTGCAAAGTAACGAATCACACCATTGTTACCATAATACAAAAGATAAAAGCTGATAAAAAAACACAGAATCCAATAAAAAATATCCTCTATATCTCTTTGCCATCTCCTATGTCTTACCATACGTCTCCATAATCGAAGCATATCATAAAGCAGTGCTAAACCAATACCTGTTGCAATGGAATATATCCAAAAATAAAACTCTCCAATAATCGAAGCACTCATAACTACCGAAACATCCTTGCAAGCAATCCTGCACCCTTCTTACCCAACGAGGTATTCTCTGTATATATAAAGGAATCCACCCTGCCATCTACATCTATCTCGCCCTTATCCAAGGTCAGTCTGCTCACATGCAGCTCGCTTCCTGAAATCGTAAGCATCCCCTCTACCGTTTCCAGCACAACTGCATTCGCATCAAAGGCAAGTACATCCTTCACACCCTGCAACCTACAGCTCTTACGTCCGTCCAGCACCATCCTATGCTGACCAATTCTCACATTTGTAGTGATATCTTCCATGCTCCGTCACTCCTTCTGCCTATAATTAACTATATGTGACAGTAAGAAGAAATATGCTAACTCTCTGCAACTATTCAAAGCAATCCCAGATTCTTACAGATATTTAAACAGTTCCTTAGCCTCGTCCTTCTTCACGGTTTCCTGCACGTCAAGAATTTCGACCTTTACATCCTTGTTACCAAACTGAATTGTAAGGATATCTCCAACCTTTACGTTTGCAGATGCCTTTGCAGGCTTATCATTAATCAATACTCTGCCAGCGTCACATGCCTCGTTGGCAACCGTTCTTCTCTTTATCAATCTTGATACCTTTAAATATTTATCTAATCTCATATAATCAACCTTGCCTTTCCAATACCTGCAAAATTTGGACCGCAGGTACAATATTTACAACGCAAACTGCGTTTGCGTGTGAAAATTTATTTTCACACTGTCCTCACATAGTCAAAAAGGACAACCAACATTGTGGTTGTCCCTGCATTCCTTATCAGTAAAAGATTATCTGTTAACTTCGTCCTTTAATGCCTTACCAGCCTTGAACTTAGGTGCCTTAGAAGCTGCAATCTTCATTGTCTCGCCTGTCTGAGGATTTCTACCCTCTCTAGCTGCTCTCTCAGATACCTCAAATGTACCGAAACCAACTAACTGAATCTTTCCGCCCTTTCTTAACTCTTTTGCAACAACCTCTGTAAATGCTGTTAATGCCTTCTCAGCATCCTTCTTTGTCATGTCTGCCTGCTCTGCCATTGCTGCAACTAATTCTGTCTTGTTCATTGTGAACTCCTCCTCTTATTCTTTATCTCATTCTCAAGCTATAGAAATCCCTTCTCGCGTCTCTAAAGCTGAATATTACAGCATTCCACACAATCGAAATGCCTATATCTATTTATATTCGATATACATGGTTTTGTCAAGGTAAAAATGCCCATTTTCTGCGATTTTAAGGGATTTTACATACTTTTTTCATGCTTTTCTATCTGCATCTCAATATCATCATAAAGTAACTGCTCAGGCTGCAATCCTTCGCGATAGGAAATATGACACAAAATCCTAAGCATTTTTGTCATCTGTGCTTCTTTCTCTTCCTTAGATGCCTGCTTTCCCAAACCTGCATAGGCTTTTGCCTGCTCCTGCAGCTGATTCATCAAAGCATCATAATCTGAAACTGCTCTTTCTCCTTCTGCGGACCTATATTCAGGCAGTTTGTCCAGCTTCTTAGCTACCTTAACCGCTCTGGTAAGGGATGGAAGCTCTGGCGGAATCTCTCTAAGCGGAGAGGCAATCCATTCCTTTCCCTGCTTCTCCTGCTTTTTAATCTCTTCCCAGCTTTCAAAAGCCTGTCCTGAACTTTCCGCCGCGGCACTGCCAAACACATGAGGATGACGGCGAATCATCTTCTCGCTGATTCCACTGATTACATCCTCAATCGTAAACAGTCCTTCTTCCTTCGCAATCACACTATGCATGACTGCCTGCAGCAAAATATCTCCAAGCTCTTCCTGCATATTCTCTGCATTCCCTGTCCGCTCATAGATTCTGATTGCCCCCAAAAGCTCTGCTGCCTCTTCCATCATACACGGACGCAGGCTTTGATGTGTCTGTTCCTTATCCCACGGACAACCATGTTCACTTCTAAGCTCTTCTATTATTTTAACCAATTCTTCAAAAGTATACTGCTTCTTCATCTTTTACTCCAATGACATTAACTCCGAGAAGGAATAATTAACATTCTTCTCCTCCCCATCAATTTGCAGGGTATAGCTTCTTGTCTGATATCCTGTCTTACGAAGTGAAATCACATAGCTTCCCTCTTCCTTTGCAAAATCCACAGGAGCTATACCCAGATAATTGCCATCCAAATACACCTCTACACCAACTGGTGAATCAATATAGACACGATATCCTGAAGTGCTTGATACAACCTGCTTACTTTCCTTTTCCGTCTCTGCCGACTCCTTACTATCGGTTGTATCGTTCTTGGATGTATCACTATCCGAAGCGTCCTTTTCAGAAGCCTCACTATCAGAAGCCTCTTCACCATCCGAATCCTGCTCTTCATCACTCTTTTCCAGCTTTACATCCAGATTTGCAGAAGGCTCTGCTACACGAATATACTGAGACATCGTATCATACCCGTCTGCTGATGCAATCAGGCTATGCACTCCATAATCTAAAGTGACTGCAGTTGATGCCTTAATCTCCTCACCATCTATCAGCACCTTGGCATCTGCAGGCTCTACTGTGAACACTACAGTTCCCGACTGTGGCAATGTAATCTCTACATCTCCAACATCCCACACCATTTCTTCATCTCTGGCAAAGGAAATCTCCTGTGTTGCACTGCTGCCCTTGTGACTAATCTTAACTGTAGTCGTGCCTTCAGGCACTACCAAAAGCATATCCTCTTTAATCTGACGAATCAGATTCTGTCCAACCTCTATCCAGCCGCCCACAAAATAATCTTCATTCTGCAAACGTAAATATCCATGTCCCTGCTCTACATTAATTGCATATATTTGCTTATTATATCCCCATACAGAAATCTCATCCACAGCATTAAGACTCTCCAGCTCTATCTCTCTGCCATTTGACAAAATAACCATATCCTTCTGCATACTAAAAACATACTTACCGATACTAATCGTTCCCGCCTGCGTATCTATCACATAATTATCCAGATTCAAATAACAGATAGCATCTGATACCTCCATCATGTAAGACAATGCCTTCTTGGGCTTATAAAATCGAACTGTTACAATACTTCCAGGCTTTACCTGACTCATGGAAACTGCCTGCTCATATTTGTCGTAAAGCTTAGTCGTACCATCATAGGAAAGAGTATAGCGCTTGCCCGTCTGCATATTCTGCAGTTGTACCGTGCTTTCCTCTATATTCTTCTTCACAACAATCGCAGTATCCTCTGAATCATATAATCCAGGCTTCATGGTAACAAAACTACTCTCCGAAATCTCTGCACTCTGTACTGTTTCCCCAGGACTCATAAAGCTGCATCCGCCAAGCAAGCAGGAAAACATACCTACAAATACCATAGTTAATAATTTTCGTCTAATCCCCTTTATCTTCAAGTCTTTCTCCCCTATCTGCAGTGTGGTAATTTATCATCTTATTATATAGTATAATCTGATTTTATGTAAATCGCAACTGGCTAAAACAGCGTCTTCAATAATCCCTGCTTTGCTTTCTCCTGCCTTACAATCTGTTCGAGCTTTTCGAGATTTTTATCAGGTATCCATGATTTTCTGGTGTTTGCATAGAAATTAACAATTTTCCAGAATTTATCAGGATAAGATAGGCGTTCATACAACTGTACTTTTTCCCATGAAGACAGCTTGCGATGCTTCTCATATGCTTCCAGCATTCTTCTTCCAAATGTCAATGCCCAGTCATTCTTCTCCGATATCTTACGAAACAATAGATAAATATCCCTTACTCCGCTTCCTCTTCCAAATTTTTCAAAGTTAACTACACTGATTCCATCCCTTGCAAACAAAACATTATGATATTGATAATCTCCGTGATAGAATAAATTTTCCTGATAAACACGCTCTTTGTATAGCTCAATATCTTCCTGCTGTGCTCTTCTTGTTACATCCTGTGCCTGCTCTAAGAAGTAATCATATTGCTTTAAAATCTCTCTTTCAAACTCTGTCTTTTGTCCCTTATTACGAATATACCTTCTGACATGGACACATTCTCTGGTATGCTTCTGCATTTCCTCTACATAATCAAACACTGGCAGCTCCTGCATTTTCTCATCCTTCACCTCTGCCATGGCGCAATGTAGCTTTGCCATCATTTCAAATGCCAAAAGCACTTCTGCTTCACTTTTATAGTTGCATTCTCTGCCCTCTATATGTTTTTTGGCAATGTATACCGTTCCATCCATATCCTTAGTAAATAATTCGCCTTCTTTATTTCTAAGCAGCATATCATTCCCCATCAAGGTTCCAATATGCTCCTGCATCTTTTCCATTAATTCAAGCTTCTGTGTGCGCCCCTTGTATTCCATCAGAGCATAATTTCCCTGATTGGTTTCAAAAATAATTCTTTCTCTTCCTTTATAGGTCCTTGACACTTCCACATCATACTGCTCTAATAACACTACTGCTCTGTCATTCAAAAATATTCCTCCCTCATGCATAATCTGCAAATCTCTTTCTCCGCACTGTCATGTCGGATATGCTATCATATGTAAAAAGGCGAAAAAAAATAACAAATATTTTTCAAAATACCTGTTATTTTCTATTCGTATTCATCTCTCCACAATATGTCATTTATTTTCGATAGTTTTCCACCAGTGCTGTCAGATATTCCACCGTATTCTTCTCTGGTGCATCCAATACCTCCTGCAGCAATCGGTTCAAGACTTCTCCAATCTCCTTACCCTGCGCTACTCCCAGCCTGATAAGGTCAGTTCCGTTGATTGCCAGGTCCTTAATCGTTACACATTCAGCCTTCAAAAGCCGCTCCTGATACAGCTCCTGTACCTGCTGCCATTTCGCTTCCTTTTCCTCTCGCTGGTAGCCACTCTGCGCGCGCATATCAGCCTGTTTAATCTCCATAACCTGTGCAAAGTACTCCACACCAATCTTATTCATCGCGCGTCTGACAGCCTTTGGTGTTGATACAATCTGATAGTCATGAAATCTGATATATTTACGCACCTTTGTAATGGTGTCATTATCAAACTTCAAACGTCTCAATATCTTGGCAGCCATCTCTTCACTCAGTTCTACATGTCCATAGAAATGGTCCACACCATCCTCATCCGTAGTCTTTGTATCAGGCTTTCCAATGTCATGTAGAAGCGCCGCAATTCTTAGCGCCTTATCCGCTCTGATATTCTTCACGCAGTGTATCAGATGCTCTCCTACTGTATACATATGATGTGGGTTATTCTGCTCTGTCTTCATTGCCTTATCAAACTCAGGTAAAATAACCGCTGTAATCCCTAAGTCATACGCGATTCTAATGAAATCAGGATTCGGCGATACCAAAAGCTTAACCAGCTCCACCTGAATACGCTCTGCACTGATATTCTTCAAATTAGGTGCCAGCTCAATAATTGCCTTCTTGGTATTCTCATCTATATCATAACCAAGCTGCGCTGAAAAGCGCACTGCACGCATGATGCGAAGTGCATCCTCTGTAAAACGCTCTCTTGCCTCTCCTACACATCTAATTATCTTATTCTGCAGGTCATCCATACCACCAAAAATGTCTACGATACCGCTTCTGTCATTATATGCCATAGCGTTAATCGTAAAATCTCTACGCTTCAAATCTTCCTCAAGATTCCTTGTGAAAATAACCTCCTTAGGATGTCGGCTGTCCTCGTACTCACCATCAATTCGATAGGTCGTAACCTCAAAGCCCTCTCTATCCATCATGACCGTTACCGTACCATGCTGAATCCCTGTATCTATGGTTCGTGGGAAAATCTCCTTCACCTCGTAAGGATTCGCCGATGTGGTAATATCCCAGTCATCAGGCACTCTTCCAAGAAGAGAATCTCTGACACAGCCGCCAACGGCATACGCCTCATAGCCAGCCGCCTCAAGCTTCTCTATAATATAGCTTACCTTATCAGGTAACTTAATCTGCATACAAATAACCATGCCTTTCCAAATCTTTTATGGCTTTTAGCCAGCATAGCTCCCACTATGCTAATATTCTCAGCTTTCCTGGTAAACAGGTAAAGCGAACCTCTGTCACATCATCACAGTATTCACCGTCTGTGTGAAGAACAAATGGTGTATCCAGGCGCATCTCACAGCTATCACAATCAACGATGGACACACAATGAACCTTCTCATGGGTTGCCGATACTAATCTTGGCAATAAGAACAACGCCACAATCTTAGGAATTCCACCAATACTGCATACGGACAGCTTACCATCTCTTGCATCTGCCTTTGGTGCCATCGGTACACCACCGCCCTCTGCTCTAAAGTTCATAGCAGCCGCAAAAATCAGCTTTGGGAACTTCTTATGATTCTTTCTGTCATAGCGTCCTACCGCTTCTGCCTGCGTCATGCTAAAGAGCATTCGCAGCGTCAAAATGATATATGTAAGCTTACCCAGCTTAATGGCATTTAATACCTTCTTAAGCTTAGAAGTCAATGCCTTTTTACATACCATGGCATCCAGACCGATACCCGCGCTAATCAGGAATAATCTTGGCTTCTCGCCTTCCTTCCACTCTACCTGCCCTACGTCGATTCTATCGGTTCCATCGCTCTCTAAAATCTTATCTAATTCTTCTATCGGACTTCCAAGCTTTCCTAAACCTCTTGCCAAATCATTACCTGAGCCTGTTGGAATCATACCAAATATTACTTTATCAAAATTGACAATACCATTCACTACCTCATTCGCAGTTCCATCACCACCAACTACAATCAGCTTAACCTCCTCATCAGGCAGCTTGCTAAGCTTATTCGCAAGTAATGTCGCGTGTCCGCCATATTCTGTAATATGCGCTTCATAGTCAATTCCTCTGGCTTGTAGCTCTTTCTCAACCTGCTTCCATATTTGCGCACCCTTACCACTTCTCGACTTTTCATTTACGATAAAATATAACATATATTCTCACTTCCTTCTATGGAACTTAAAAACCACAGGAAGAAATCTTCCTGTGGTTTATTTTATCATAATTTGTCGATTGTTAGTAGTAGGGAATTACTTGCAATAAGTTTACTTATTTAAGAATCCCTTAACCTGTGCATAAACACCCTTAGCGTCAAGCTGATACTTCTCGATAAGAGCTGCTGCTGAACCAGACTCACCGAACATATCCTGCATACCAATCTTATAAACTGGTGTTGGGCAAGACTTGCAAAGTGCGTCACAAACAGCACTACCAAGACCACCGATTACAGAATGCTCCTCAGCTGTTACAACCTTACCTGTCTTCTGAGCACTCTTGATGATGATTTCTTCATCAAGTGGCTTAATTGTACAGATGTTGATAACTTCAGCACTGATACCGTCTGCTGCTAACATCTCGGCTGCTCCAAGTGCAGAATCTACACAGATACCTGTTGCAACGATAGTAACATCGCTACCTTCTCTTACAACTGTACCCTTACCAATCTCAAACTTGTAATCTGGCTTGTCATTGATTACAGGAACTGCTGCACGTCCGAAACGAATATATACAGGTCCTTCGTACTCAACTGCTGCACGAACTGCTGCCTTAGCCTCGATATCATCTGCTGGACACATAACTACCATGCCTGGGATAGTTCTCATAAGAGCGATATCCTCGTTACACTGATGAGAAGCTCCGTCCTCACCTACAGTAATACCTGCATGTGTAGCACCAATCTTAGCATTCAAGTGTGGGTAACCGATAGAGTTACGAACCTGCTCGAATGCACGTCCTGCTGCGAACATAGCAAATGAACTCATGAATGGAATCTTACCTGTTAAAGAAAGACCTGCTGCTACGCCAGCCATGTTACACTCAGCGATACCACAGTCAATATGTCTCTCTGGGAAAACCTTCTTAAATACACCTGTCTTAGTAGCTGCAGCAAGGTCAGCATCTAATACAACTAAGTTAGGATTCTCTTTACCGATTTCAACAAGAGCGTTACCGTAGCTCTCTCTAGTAGCTATTTTCTTTACTTCTGACATCACGCTTCACCTACTTTCTCTAAATCTGCCATTGCGATTGCAAACTCCTCATCGTTAGGAGCCTTACCATGCCAATCACAGTTGTTCTCCATGAAGGAAACGCCCTTACCCTTTGTAGACTTAACGATAATTGCTGTAGGCATACCCTTAGTCTCTCTAGCTTCCTTAAATGCTGCACGAATCTTATCAAAGTCATGTGCATCATCAACGTTAATTACATGGAAATTAAATGCTTCAAACTTCTTATCAATAGGATATGGAGAACATACATCTTCAATCTTACCATCAATCTGAAGTCCGTTGTTATCAACGATTACGCAAAGGTTGTCAAGCTTTCTATGTCCTGCGAACATAGCTGCCTCCCAAACCTGTCCTTCTTCGATCTCACCATCACCAAGTAATGTATATACACGGTAATCAGCGTTACTCATCTTTGCACCAAGTGCCATACCACAAGCAACTGAGATACCCTGTCCAAGAGAACCTGAAGACATATCTACTCCAGGAATATGCTGCATACATGGATGTCCCTGTAAGTAAGAGCCTAACTTTCTTAATGTTGTTAAGTCCTCAACTGGGAAGTAACCACGATTAGCAAGTGCAGAATAAAGACCAGGAGCTGTATGTCCCTTTGATAATACAAAACGGTCTCTGTCTGCCTTCTTTGGATCCTTAGGATCAATGTTCATCTCTTCGAAGTAAAGGTAAGTAAAGATATCTGCTGCAGATAATGATCCGCCTGGATGACCAGCCTTAGCGGCATGAACACCACGAACGATACCCTTACGAACTTCATTAGCTGTCTTTTGAAGTTCTAAATTTGTCATGTTCTTTCCTCCATCATTTCTTTCATATTCATTAGGAATGGGAAACGGATAAAAGCATACCCGTTCCACCATTACTTTATCACATAGTTTCTAAGTAGTAAATGCTAATTTTTTAACAAAGTTTATACATTACTCTTCAATTTTATTTCCATAATAAGCATTTGCTCCGTGCTTTCTAAAGTAGTGCTTATCCTGAATTCTCTGTGGAGCAGGCTCAACATCAGCCTTTAACTGCTCTGTAAAGAGTGCCATCTTAGCAACCTCTTCTAATACAACTGCATTGTGAACTGCTTCCTTCGCATCCTTACCCCATGCAAATGGTCCGTGGTTCTTGCATAATACAGCAGGAACTGCCATAGGGTCCTTATCCTTGAAGGTCTCGATAATGATTGTACCTGTATTCTTCTCGTAGCCCTCATCCATCTCTTCCTGTGTAAGAACTCTTGCACATGGAATCTCGCCGTACATATAGTCAGCATGTGTTGTTCCATAGCAAGGAATCGCTCTTCCTGACTGTGCCCAGCTTGTTGCATAGGTTGAATGTGTATGTACTACGCCACCAATCTCTGGGAACGCCTTATATAACTCAAGATGTGTTGCTGTATCAGAAGAAGGATTGTACTTACCCTCAATCTTATTACCATTGAGGTCCATAACTACCATATCCTCTGGCTTTAATAAATCATAATCAACACCACTTGGCTTAATAACAAATAATCCGCTTTCTCTGTCGATTGCACTTACGTTGCCCCATGTAAAGGTTACAAGTCCGTACTTTGGCAATTCCATATTGGCGTCATATACTTTTTTCTTTAATTCCTCAAGCATTGTGTTACCTCCTATAAACTCTCCACTGCTGCCTTCTCGATTGCGAAGCCAGCCTTGTATCTCTCGATAAATGCGTCAAAGCCTGCTACATCTGCTGCATTTGGCTCTAATCTGACAGCTTCCTCACCTGCAAATACCTTATCTGCTAAGTAGCTGCTTAACTCCTCATTAGCACCCTTGTTCATCATATATGCTGCAAGAATAGCCATACCCCAGGCACCGCCTTCACCTGCTGTCTTCATAACTGCTACAGGTGTGTTAGCTGCTGCTGCCATAATTCTCTGACCAACGCCCTCTGTTTTAAAGAGTCCGCCATGTCCCATAATCTCATCTAATACAACGTTCTCCTGCTTGAACATGATGTCCATACCAATCTTCAATGCACCAAGTGCTGTGAAGAGGTTTACTCTCATGAAGTTTGCAAGGTTGAACTTAGACTCTGGTGTACGAACAAATAATGGTCTACCCTCTTCAAAGCCTGTGATATGCTCGCCTGAGAAGTAATTGTATGCAAGAAGTCCGCCGCAATCTGCGTCTCCCTCTAATGCCTTTCTATATAAAGTACCGTATAACTCGTTCATGTCTACCTTCATGCCCATTGCTTCCTGGAACTCCTTGAAGATATTAACCCATGCATTCAAATCTGATGTACAGTTATTGCAATGAACCATAGCAACTAAGCTTCCGTCTGGAGTTGTAACAAGGTCAAGCTCATCATATGCCTTAGATAACTCCTTCTCCAATACTGCCATGATAAATACAGATGTACCTGCTGAAACGTTACCTGTACGCTGCTTCACGCTATTCGTAGCTGTCATACCTGTTCCTGCATCTCCCTCTGGAGGACACATAGGAATACCAGCCTTTAATGTACCTGTTACGTCAAGAAGCTTAGCACCTTCCTCTGTTAATACGCCAGCCTTCTGTCCAGCAACAAGAACCTTAGGCATAATCTCCTCAAGCTTCCAAGCATAGTTCTTATCTGCTACTAATTCATCAAACTGTGCAATCATCTTCTGATTGAAGTTCTTTGTAGCTGTATCAATAGGGAACATACCTGATGCCTCACCAACACCAAGCACCTTCTCGCCAGACAGCTTCCAGTGAATATAACCAGCTAAAGTTGTGAAGAATGTAATATCCTTAACATGCTCTTCACCATTTAAGATAGCCTGTCTCAAATGTGCAATACTCCATCTCTGTGGAATGTGATAGTTAAATAATGAAGTAAGCTCCTCACTTGCCTGTCCTGTGATGGTATTTCTCCATGTTCTGAAAGGAACTAATAAATTATCATCCTTATCAAATGCCATATAACCATGCATCATAGCACTGAATCCGATAGAACCAACTGTCTCTAACTTCAATCCGTACTGTGCCATTACATCATCTGCCATATTCTTATAGCAGTCCTGTAATCCGTTCCAAATCGCATCTAAACTATAAGTCCAGATATTGTCTACTAACTGGTTCTCCCAGTCATGACTTCCTGCTGCGATAACATTATGATTCTCATCAATCAAAATTGCCTTGATTCGTGTTGAACCAAACTCAATACCCAATGCTGTCTTACCGTTCTGAATCGAAGCCTTTATTGCATTCATATCCTGTGCCATAAATAACTACCTCCACGTCTCTTGTGATTATATGTTTTTGCTCATTCGCCCATAAGTCGAGCTTTCAACGCTATTATAACAATCTAAGTATGATGACGCAAGATTTAGTTTACTCTTTTTTAAAATATTTTAGTGTAAACATAAAATATTTTAAATTTGACTTTCAAAATCCCATATACTACTATTAAAACAATCAGATTTATATATTTCGAGCGGGGTTACATTATGTCGAAGGAATTATATCGTTTTATTTATGTGTTTTTTAGCTTATTTGAAGTTTTTTGCTATTATCGTCTGATGAACAGCAAACTTACATATCGTTTTCCAAAGTTCACTCTCCCTATCACCTTTTTGATAAGCTGCGGACTAAAACTTGTATGCCTGTATGGGAATAATCTATTTACAAATACCTCCCTCTTCTATCTGGCTTTCATATTATTTAATTTGAGTCTATGCGTTATCTACAAAGACTCTGTAGCTAAGGTATTTAGCTGGTTTATTGTTTCATTATTCCTGTTCTATGCCAGCAGTACCTTTACAATACCTATCACATTGGCTATTACAGGAACACCTTTTAAATATATGAATCAGATTCGTACCACCAATGCATTGGCAATCATTCTTTCCTATATATTATTTTTTATTGTCGTGGAATTCCTTGTTCGCACAAAGAAAAAAATATTTGAAACATTTAACCGAAATATTATTTTAATCATGCTTTTGAATGTTGCTTATAACTATATAGTCGTTCAGTTTTATCATTCAGCCATTCAGATAACCACAGAAAGAGCGATTATTTTATCCATGGTTGTCATCACTCTGATTACCATCCTGACTATCTTTCTTATCACCAAAATTACGAAGAAGTCAGAGGAAATCATGACAAACAACCTTAAAATGCAGCAAATTGAAATGGAACATAAACAGAATCAGGACATGGCGATTATTGTAGAGGACTTGCGCGCTCTTAGACATGACATGAACAATCATATGTCCATTTTACAAGGGTTATTAGAAATAGAAGAGTTAGAGGATGCAAAAACATATCTTTCCAACATTACAAAAGAGTTATCTACTGCCAACAGCTTTATCTTTACTGATAACAAAATATTGTCTGTTTTGTTAAATAACAAGATTAGCAAGGCAAAGCAATTAGGAATCCAGATAGAAGTAGAGCTTTTAAGCAATACCACTCCTTTTTCAGATAGTGACTTATGTGCAGTTGTGGGTAACATCTTAGAAAATGCTATAGAAGCAGCCGCCAAGCATGAAGAACCATATATTTACTTCTCCATGCGAAAAGAGAACAATCAATTACTGATACAGTGTGATAACACCTATGCCATAGCACCCGTATTAGAAAGAGGTAATTTTGTCACCACCAAAGCCGACAAGGCATATCACGGTATCGGAACAAAGACTATTCGTTCTGTCGTGGAAGAATATCATGGAAAAACGGAGTTTAATGTAGACGAACAGTTCCATGTAAATGTAAATGTTCCATTTAAAACAGAATTCATTTAGGTTAGCTACGAAAGGATGAAATCAATGAATCAGTCAAACAGAATAGAGTACTTAGATTACTCCAGAGCATTTGCTTGCATTTTAGTTGTAATCGGTCATCTTTTAATGAGTTTTCAGGATGCAGGCTTTATTGATAATATATTTGCATCATTTTTCAGGAAAACAATATATCATTTTCATGTATATGTATTTATTTTTTGCAGTGGATATTTGTTTCAAAAAAGCTTTACTAAATATACAGACAAACGTACTTATTTTAAGGAAAAAATAATTCGCTGCTTAGACTTTGCCGTCACTTATGTAATTTTTACATTTATAACATATTTTATAAAGACTATATTATCTGGTAATGTAAACTCGGAAGTAGAAGGTTCCTTTTTGTACATTCTATGTCATAAACCAATCAATCAAATGTGGTATTTATATGCAATCCTTTTCATTACCTTCTTTGCTCCACTGATTCGGAGCAAGAATAACGTATACATCCTGCTTATAATTGCCTTATGTGAAAAAACTTTATTTTGCATTCTTAGTAAGCGTGGCGTATCAATACCTTTGCCTGTCAACTATCTTTTGCAGCACCAGACCTGGTTCCTATTGGGAATGATTTGGGAATACAAAAATATTAAATTAAGTTCTGCGAAAGCTTTTTTACTTGGCGGATTATTTCTATTCCTATCCGTCATCGCCTTTATAACAGATTCCAGAAATCATCTGTTAAGCTTTCTGTTGAATTTTTCAGGCATTGTAGGTACCGTAGAAATAATTCGATGTCTTACAAAAAAAGCCTCCTCTATGTCCGTTGGCTGGAGATATCTGTCAAAGTATATGTATCAGATTTATTTGATGCATACAATTTTTGCCGCTGGTATCCGAATTATATTATTAAAACTTAGCATCAGTAACCTGGGGATTCATATTTTGTTTGGATTGATATTTAGCTTTGTAGTACCTGTTATATGTGCTATGGTTGCAGAGAAGATAACCCTTCTAAACATCGTATTTTTTCCATCTAAGACAATCGCAAAACTGAAAAAAAATAATTAACAAAGGTGTCGCAAATCACATTGCGGCACCTTTTTACCATTTACTTTCTGCTATGCTTTACCAAAATATTTTTCCTGCACACTCTTTCTATAGGTTCTGCCTATCGACATCTCCATACCATTTTTTAGGTAGACAATATTCCCCTTTATCTCAGCAATCAAAGCTTTATTCACTACTTCACCCTGATTAACGCGGATAAATGAATCACCAATTCTCTCACAAAGAGAGGTAATTGTCTCATATACCTGATATTCATAATCTCTTGTCTTAATGATACTTCTTGCCTGCTGGCGTTCAATGTACAAAATATCTCTGCAATCTATCTTTTTCTTGATATTCTCATCTGTAATCACGATTTCTGTTCCCACATCATCCTGCTTTTTACGGTCTAATATCGTAATTACCTTTGTCATGACATTTTCCATCTTTTTGGAATCATAAGGCTTTACCAGATAACCTGCCGCTTCCACTTCAAAAGCCTCTTCCGCAAATTCCCTATGACCAGTCACAAACACTTTAACAATATCAGGATAATTTCTTGCTATCCATGAAGCAACATCTATCCCGCTTTCTTCGCCCAAATCAATGTCTAGAAGCAAAGCATCCAAATGATTATCTGCCAGATACTCCCTTAATGCCTTTCCCGTTTTAAAGCCGTGATACTCCAAATCATAGCCCTTTTTCTCTGCAAGCTTCTTTAAAAATACTCCATTTATTTTAATCTGATATTCTTCATCATCGCATAACCCAATCTGATACGCCATAATACTCTTCCCTTCTGTGTATTACATCATTAGTTATGCTTTGATTATACATGATTTTTACGAATTTGAAAGCCTTATCCAGTCTCCATCCTTTAACCCAAGTGCCTTAGCATTACGAACGATACTATCTCCAGGGTAATAGGAAACCGCTACATATTCTTCATTTCTTTCCATGGCATTTACCGACACCTCCTGCACATAGCTTGAATAACCCCAAGGCATCAGCTTTTCCTTTACTACCATAATAGTCAAATTATTGCTGTAATCACTTGGATTCCCAATAAAACAGTCATTTGGCAAAACGTATTCCCTTTCAAGTGTGTCATACTCAACACTTACAAAGTAAGCATATGTGTCGGAAAGCTTCCCCTGCGCCTCTACTTCAAAGGTATAGACTCTTTCTTCATTTCCACTTGAATCGTTTCTTGTAGCAAAGCCTGTTGCGGTAATCACTGCCGCATACTCATCAATCGTTTTATAGCCCGCCTCTAATTTTCGGTAGCCGTTTTTGATGTCCTGATATTGCACGGTTCTTACCATGACCGTATCGCCTACCTCCAGCTCTCTTGAGGTGCCGATAATCTCCCAGCTCAATATATTACCTACATCACTTCGCACCAGCTTGGCACTATATTCCTCCACCTGTCTTAGCGTCATAGTTTCCGTTACAGCCGTTTCTACCACAGGCATGGACTCCTCAAATAAATAACGGGATATACAAGTAGAAAAAATGGCTATCGCAAAGAAAACAATTAGCAATTCTGATATAATACGTTTTCCAATCTTTCCTTTCATCTTCGCATCACCCTTATTCCTTCCAGTAAATAGTAAGTCTGTTCTCCAATTCCATATACATATCTTCAAATTCTCTGTTTCCCGCATAATAGTCCTGCGCTACACTTTTGTAAATCTCTTCCACCTTATGATTGGGAATCGAAATATCCGTTAAGCTGTTCAGCATATTCTCCACACGAAGATACTTTGAATAGCCCATGGCTGATACCCTTATCCCGCTGCCAAGATTGGTATACTCTGACATATTAACAAACTCTGTTGTAGTATTGCTTCTATGTACATAAATCTCTGTGGCAAAATCCGCTCTCGTCTTATAGTCCATTAAGTATCTTAATAACTGATATGCACCACGCACATGATCACTTTCAGCATCCACCATGCCGTATTTAGTAATATCTGCATGATATGCCCCTGCCTCGTCCACCGCCGTTGCCAGTATCCACTCCAAATCCTCTCCGAACAGATACTCAAACATCATATCGTAGGAACGTCCCATATAAAACGGATTATCATATCTCTGCTCAATTCCCATCATGCCAAACTGCTCCATCACATCAGTGCTTTCCTGACGCTTGGGCATCTGCAACATACAATCTTCTGTTACATACTTCGTATATTCACACAGCAGTCTGATTTGCTCCTTATCAAGCTCCAGATGCTCGTCTTGCAAGCCGCAAAGAGATATTCCGCTGGAACGCAGAATCTGTTCTACAGATGTTGTCGCATAAAATACGCCGTCCTCCATAATTCCCTGCTCTTTTACCGCATCTGCGGCATCCATTAAAAGCTGCATCTGTTCCTGCCCATTCGCCTCACGCAAAGCCTTTACATCTATTACATCCGTTACCTTATTTGTTAACAGATAGTAGGGAATTTCCATACGAAACGGTACAATATACTGCTTATCCTCATAGCATCCAGCCTTCAAGGCTTCCTCAAAGTACACCACATCATAAAATGCCTCATCACTCTCAAAATATGGAGTTAAATTGGCAAATCGGTAGTTCTTACACGCCTTAAAAACATCTATGGTTGTTTCATCTGTTAAAAGCAATACATCGGGCTGTGTTCCCATTGCCACATCATTAGAATATTGCCTTGCCAAATCCTCTTCTGTTTCAAAGGTCACATAGTCAATCTTCATTTCCTTATATTTTCCTTGAAATGCGGTAACTGCCTGGTCATAGAAGTCAATCCCTTCCACCGTATATACCGTCAACTGGGGTTCTGCTTCCATCTGAATTTCTTCTCTATCTGTGCTGCCACAGCCGATAAGCCCTGCCATTATGCTTATCATCATACAAACTACTAAAAGTTTTTTTCTCATATTCACGCTGGTACCTTCCTACTTCTTTACAACTGTATTGCTGATGCCGTTCACCAGATAATCCTTTCCCATAAAGAACAAGAGAATAATTGGTAATAAAAATATCAGATTACCTGCACTCAATGCTTCAATTGAGCTTGTCTCATACTTTGAAAAAGAGATAGATAACGGATACAATCTGCTGTCCGTCAAAATATTCTGTGGCTGCTCCACCAGATTCCATGTATCCACCAGATTCAGAATCGCCAGTGTAATAACGCCCTCCTTAATCAGCGGTAAAACGACTTTTCCAAAAATCAAAATATCGCCTGCACCATCTACCTGCGCCGCCTCCACTGACTCATATGGAATCTTTTTCATATACTGCAATAAAAGTACAATTCCAAAGCTGCTGAAAATATTAGGCAAAATAACACCTGCTAAATGATTAAACAACTGGAACTTATGTATCATTAGAAGCTGCGGAAGCATCAACACCTGATAAGGCATAAGCATAAGAAGCACCAAAAGCCCAAACAACAGATTACTTCCTCTAAAACGATAACGATATAATACAAATGCTCCTATCAGAGCAACTGCCAATGTTCCACCAAGAATCAAAAGGCTAATCTTAAAGCTGTTCCAGAAAAATACCCAGTACTCGGGTGTTTTTAATAACAGCTCCAGATAATGCTCTGCCGTCACCGTACCATCTGTACCTACAGACTGCCATATCACATATAGTAAAAACACACCTGTAGCAAGTATTCCTAATATTGCAATTAATTGAAAAATAAGAAAGCTCACACCACGATTACTATTCTTATGCTTCATAACTCTCACCCCTTAACTCCGAATGATATAATGCGTAAATAATCACGCTGAACACCACAATTAATACCACCGCCATTGCCGATATCTTTTCAAAGGACATAGCATACAGGCTGTTATTAATAAAGTTCTGAATAAAATAAACAGCTATATTTGGATAATCTCCGCACAACAGATAGCCTTCTCTGAACAGCTTAAACACTGCCACAATTTCCATTACGATACAAAAGGAAATAAAGGTTTTCATCTGTGGCAGCATAATTCGAAACAGTATTCTTGCCTTTCCTGCCCCATCCACTCTTGCTGCCTCCAGGGTTTCCTGCGGGATATTCCTGATTCCACCAAGCAATATCAGCATACAGTATCCATAGTTCTTCCATATATAAATCACAAACAGAATCCAAAACACCTTGTCTGACTGAATCCACAAACTGTCAAAAAGCGAGTTTACCACAAACGCAATAATCGTAGAAGGAATAATAAATGGAATCATATGCAGTACTAACGTGGAACTCCACCATCTTGACTTTTGCTTTAAGCCTGCCTCTGCTACAAATGCCAGTCCCATGGAAATGACCAACAGTGTAGGAACCATAGCTATAATAGTCAAAAGCGTATTCTGCATTGCCAGCTGGAACGCTTCTGATTTCATCAATAACCAATAAGTATTACCGCCTCTGTTCTTCTGCAAAGAAACAAATATACTATAGAAAATTGGAAAAAGATAAAACACGGTAATACCAACAAATGGAATTAGTGCCAGTAAAATAATTATTTTCTTATCATGCTGCTTCCTGCCAAATCGCTTTCTTCCCTTCATATTTGTAAAACTCCTTTATATCTTTTTCTTGCTGCTTTTATTCTACTGTATTGGTTTTTCAACTGAAACGAATCCTATTCAAATTACCAATTATTCTAATTATTTGACTTTCCTACTTTATAGAAAATTAAGATGTCATTTGTTGAAAAAGGTCATATTTTGTTGTTAAATGAAATCACCAATGTCATAACAGCAATTGTAGTGATGTATATCTATATCAAAGAGGATTGCAGCGATATCAAGCTATCATGGATTATGGTGATTCTGATATTTCCTATCATGGGACTATGTCTTTTCATAATGTATGGAAGTAAAGATGCCACTAAACGGAAGCTCGCCAAAATTCAGAAGATTGATGCAGAGCTGGAAGCTTATATGCTCGAAACATCCTTACAACAGGACAACACTCTTATCACTCAATTAGAGCAAACCGACTTTGCGGTGGCAAATCAAGCCCGATATATCAGCAATTATGGAAAAGCACCGTTATACCGAAACACTGACGTTGTCTTTTACAAAGATGCGAAGGATGGTTTTGAAGCGCAGCTTGCAGACCTGAAAAAAGCAAAAGAGTTTATTTTCATGGAGTATCATGCTATCGAGGATGCCGAAGCCTTTGACAAACTCAAAGAGGTTCTGGCTAGAAAGGCCGCAGAAGGCGTAGAAGTTCGTATTTTTTATGATGACGTAGGCAGCATCGGTTTTATCAATCCTGAATTTATTAAGGAAATGCGAAAGCAGGGCATTCAGTGTCGTATTTTTAATCGAATCATTCCAGTGCTGCAAATTTTCATGAACAATCGCGACCATCGTAAAATTACCGTCATCGACAATAAAGTTGGATTTACTGGCGGCTATAACCTTGCGGATGAATATTTCAACATTGTAAATCCGTATGGCTACTGGAAGGATACTGGCATACGCATGGAAGGCGACGCTGTTATGAATCTTACTGTAGCATTCTTAGAGCTATGGAACTTTATTGAGAAAACAGATAGTTCCTATGATAAGTACATAAAGCAATATACATATACTGCTAAAGAAACGGGCTACATTCAGCCTTACGCTGACAATCCGCTTGATGATGAGCGTGTGGGCGAAAATGTATACATGAACATGATTAAGAATGCAAAGAAATACATTTACTTTATGACGCCGTATCTGATTCTAAGCAATGAGATGATTCGCGAGCTGACGTTAGCTGCAAAGCGTGGTGTAGACGTCAGAATCATCACACCAGGAATTCCTGACAAGAAGCTGGTGTATCGTGTAACACGTTCCTATTATCCTGTACTTATGGCTCACGGCGTACAAATTTACGAATTCACTCCTGGATTCTGCCATGCAAAACAATGTATCTGTGACGATGAGCTGGCAGTGATTGGAACCATCAACTTAGATTATCGCAGTATGTATCATCATTTTGAAAACGCAGTCTGGATGTACCAGACCAAAGTGATACCAGAAATTAAAGATGATTTTATAGAAACCTTCGACAAATGCAATCTGGTAACAGATGCTTTGGTACGCGAACAGCACCTTCTAACACACTTGGGAAATGCTTTTTTAAGATTATTTTCAACATTATTATAAAGCAAAACGTCGCCACGCTTCTCGCGGCGACGTTTTATATTATCCAATTGCACTATACCAGTTTCCATTCTCACCATAATAAGTGCTGCTTGTGCCTAAACTGTCATATGACGATGTTCCATATAAGCTATTCCATAGCTTGATGCTTACTGCTGCACCAGACTCGATACCATTGCATCTGTCACTAATCTCCTGCAGCCAGGATGCACATGCATTAATCTTTTCCTCTGTGGCATTCCCCGCCTGCTCTTTATCAATGGTTAGTGTACCATCCTTTTCCTTTGTGATGCCAAGCTGTGCTATATTCTCTGTATAACTCTCACAAATACTGCTTAATTTATCACAATGAAGCTGATTTGTCTCATCACCCATATCCTGCATCTCTTCGTACAATTCATTATAGGCTTCTACCAGCTTATCAATATAGTCATAAGCATCTTCCTTAAAGCTCTTCTCATCTGTTTCTTCTGTCTTGCTGCCTAATTCCTTAAGCTTAGCCGCATACTCCTGTACCTTAGCTGCTGCCTGTTCAAGCACCTCATATGCCTGCACCTGCTTAGAGCTTGAAGAGCCTGTACTACTGGTACTATCCTTTTCCTTGGTAGTCTCGCTTTCCTCTGCCTTATTTTCTCTATACTCTACAGCCTTTGCCATACCTCTTCTACGTGCGGTCTGCTTTGCATGCATTTGCGCTGCTAAAAAGCCAATCTTATTCAACTGCATCTGTATCCCCTCCTACAAATGGTTATTCTTCCATATACTATATCGGCAGATAACAGAATTAGTTAACCGTAAGTGTTAATTATTTAATTCTCTACTCTTCCTGTGGCCAAAACAACTCATCCAGACTCTTATTCAATGCCTTACATATATCAATGCATAGACTAATGCTGGGATTATAATTGCCAGCTTCAATCAAACCTATGGTCTGTCTTGCCACACCAACCTTCTCTGCAAGCTGCTCCTGCGTCAAATCACATTCGATTCTTGCAATCTTCATTCTCTTATTCTTCAAGAGTCATCTCCTCCTGTTTCTCTAACTCTTCCAACATCTTGTTTGCTCTCTTCTCGCCCGCATCTACAATTTTCTTCATAAGAAAATATGAACCCATAGGTATTCCTATCACAATAACTGAAACAGCAAATATCTCGTTTCCTGAAAACACTTTATCCTCTAACCAATCTGGAAGTTCTAACAAAATAATCATGAATACTGCTGCAACCATAGCTGGAATCCAAAGCTTCTTCAGCAATTTCTTTCCATTTATCTGACGAGCCTTGCCTCCCCACTGTATCCAACTATGTTTTATTCCTATCACAACATAAATCCAAGCAGGAATCATCCATTCAAAACAATACAATACATTCCACGAGGAATACTCTTTTTCAAAGAATATAAAAACACAATCGCCCAATAATAAAATAATAAATTCTAAAGAATATGCAACCGCAAGAATTTCTTCACGAATCGAGATTAGTGCATCATCCTTAGCCTTAAGCCAAAACACGCCTTTTGTAATCAACTGTATCAATGCAAATCCTATACCCACTACCAAGCAAATAATCTGCAAACAAAATACTCGTAAAGGAACCGGATTCACTATCTGCATCACCATTCCACCAATAACAAACAATGTCTGAAAAAAAAATAATTTTGCGAAGAAACGATTTGTCTCCTTCTGAATTCGTTCATCCACCATAGGCTTTTCTAACTGCAACATACTTACTCTCTCCTTTTATATCTTCCATGATGTCATATATATATGTCTTTTTTATTATACTATCACCAACAATAGCAAAATGCAATATATAAATTGCATTTTGTCACAACAACAACAAAAAAAACAGGGGGATTTTAAAATCCTCCTGCCTGTATTCTTCTCTATTCTTCATCCTCATGCGTCGCATTCGGGTCATACTCTAATATATCTCCTGGCTGGCAGTTCAAGGCTTCACAGATTGCCTCCAAGGTGGAAAAACGCACTGCACTGATTTTACCAGTCTTAATCTTAGACAGATTCACATTGGACACACCAACCTTCTCAGATAACTCGTTCAAGCTCATCTTACGGTCCGCCATCACTCTGTCTAATCTCAAAATAATCTTTCCCATATTCTACCTCCTACAACGTCTCGTCAGACTCTCTCTGCAATACAGCACCATACTTGAAAACATATACAAGCATCATAACTATAGCAATTAATACCACATCCCAGAAGCTTATATCGAACTTCCAAGAAGCCCCAGCATTAACAATAGCACTCTCTACGAAACTACTCACAATTGCATAGACAACCGTTACAACAAATACTTTCGCAAACTTAATCATCCTTTGCGTAACATCCTCTTCAAATGGTGACGTACAGCTTCCCAATGCTTTACACATCTTCTCAAAGCAAAAAACTGCAACAGTGGCTAATATCAGGTGTAAACTTGTAGATACGAAGAAAAATAAATAGTTTTCACCAATATTAGACTGCAAATCGGCTATACTTAAAATTCTAACCTCTTGTGTTACGATAGTCTCCTCTTCTGCTAATGCTTCTTCTCTAATCTCAATGGTAGGAATAGCTCCCGCGAAGGCATCTCTTGCTTCCTGATTCACAAAACCTATAATTCCTACAATTACATACACTACCGTTGCAAACACTGCTAAATAACCCATTACACTTGCTATCATACCACTTATTTTTCCAATCTTATTAATCTTTTGAATTGCCTGTTCCTTCATACTTCATCCTCTTCTTTCTCTTGTTTTAATTTGCTCTCTACATAATTTCCACTCTTGCAAGATGTGTTGATAAACTTATTTCATTAAACTTTTAATGTTTATCGTTAAATTTAATATACTATTCTTTTCTTCTCTTGTCAATACGTTTTTAATGATAAACATTAAATTTTTAACATTTATTTTTAATCATTCTTTTCCTATTGTATAGACATTAACTGTTATTGCAAACATCCGCATCTTGCTTTTCTTCAAACTTTGCTACCTGTTTTCAGGTTTGTGTATATTTTTTGTAACAGAAAATAAAATTAGGAGGAGTTTAAATATGGGGCATACTGAATTATATGATAGCAATATGAACAAAACTGGATATATTGACGATGATGTATGGTGTGATTCAAACACAAAGAGTTCTTGATTATTTGGATAGAATAAGTAATACTATTTGTACAAGTATTAAAAGAAACTGGGGGATATGTTAGAATGCCTTTAAAAATTGTGCGTAATGATATAACAAAGATGAAAGTAGACGTGATTGTAAATACAGCAAATGCCGAGCCGATTTATTCCAGTGGTGTAGATGCTGCTGTATATAAAGCGGCAGGCGAGCAAAAACTTTTAGAAGAAAAACAAAAAATAGGAGTGATGCAGGCGGGTGAGGTTGCAATAACATCAGGTTTTAACTTACCATCGAGCTATATTATTCACGCGGTAAGTCCATATTATGGGGATGGAAATCAGGGAGCTGATGAAAAACTTCGTTTATGTTATAGAAGAAGCTTAGAACTAGCTTATGAGAAAAAGTGCAAAAGTATTGCATTTCCATTGATTGCAACAGGGAGTTTCGGTTATCCAAGAGAAGAGGGAATGAGAATTGCTATCGATGAAATAAATTCATTTCTATTTAGGCATAAAATGGATGTTTATTTGGTTCTTTTTGATTCTAAATCCACCGCTCTTGGATATAACCTAAATCCAGACTTACAAGAATACATAGACAAACATTATGTATATGATAAATGTGAAGAAGAATATGGATATAAATATTACATTGATCAAGCAGATTCAGAAAAAGAATTTAGTTTAGATGAAATATTAGCAGATGAAAATAAATACGAAAAGTTTTTAGAGGATAACGATATTGCGATACAAGAGAGAATGAGTCATATTACAGATACGTTTCAGCAGTATTTGCTGTATCTGATAAAACTTAAGGGATTAACAAATTCAGAAGTGTATAATAAGGCAATGGTCACAAAACAGTTATTTTCAAAGATTAAGCAAGACCGAAATTATCATCCTGATAAAAATACTGCTCTTAGATTATGTATCGGCGCCAAACTAAATTTAGGAGAAACAAAAGATTTACTACTAAGAGCAGGATATGCACTTTCTCCTTCTGATAAGCGAGATATCATTTTTTCATATTTTATAGAAAACAAAATATTTGATATTATTGAGATTGATTTTGCATTAGAAAATCATGAATTACCCTGTATAATAAAATAATTTCAAGGTCGCTTTCACTGCGACCTTGTTTTTCTTTATTTATAATATAGTATTCTCAACAGGAGCAAACAAGATTATGGAGTATGTTCATTTCAATGAGATATAAAATGGATGAAACAAAAAAATGTTTGTTAACTGGTAACTAATAATTTTGTATCAGAGAAAAGGAGATTTGCTATGAAGAATGTAAGTTTATTGTTGTTATTGGTTTTATTAATTACGTGTATGCCTATTATGAAGGCAGAGGCTGCAAGTGAACAGTGTACAAATCCAGAAACCGTTGAATATGCTGAGCGTCCTGTGAATGGTGGTTTGTATATGATTGTACCTAAGTGTGCTGAGAATAGTTGTTTAGCAAATGTAAATGGTAATCTTGAAATTGTAACACAGTCTTTTTCAGAAAATGAAATGTTTTATTTTCGTGATGCGGGGAATGGATATTACGAATTTATTTCTTTAGCTGACGGAAGAGCTATTGATGTTCAGGGGGGAGAAAGTAGAACAGGGAACAATTTACAGTTGTATGAAAGAAATAGCACCGATGCACAACTTTTTAGAATCGGTACATATGATGAATATTATTTCTTTATTACAAAGTTGAATAAGGACTTAGTATTTGATGTTGCTGGAGGGCAGAGTTGCGATTATACAAATGTACGTTTATATGATAGCAATTGTTCGTCAGCACAGCTCTTCTCATTCTATTCAGTATATGTTGATGATAACATCTATATGAATCAGCAGGAAAAGAATACATGTACTTTGGCATCAGCTACAAATATGCTTAGAAAACTTTATATCAACGAAGGATTATCAGGTGTCAATAATGAAAATTTGCCGACAGAGAGTGAACTTAAGAAGGTTGCATGGAATAAGGGATTAAAGAATAATTTTAAGTATAATGGATACTCTATTACAAATAAGTCTTTAAGAAAATATTCAACTGAGGAAAAGAAGGAGTTTTTGATTGATATGTTACTTCATAACCCAGAAGGAATTGTTTTATATACATCTGACCCACATGCTGTATTACTTGTAGATTATGATGGTGCATTGAAGGTATATGACCCTTGGAAATCTACGGGAGTTGTCACTATTGAAGAGTCAACATTGAAGGGCGATACCGAGTATGATATCCTTTCAAATGTAACAAGCATTTGGTACGTCAAGTAAAATCAGTTCATCGTCAGCTTAGTACTTAACTGTAAAGTTGAGTATTAAGCTGGCATTCTTGGAGGAAGCGACAAAATGGAAAATCATAAGAATAATTTGATTTTTACATCCTATGGATTAACATCTGAACGTGGAAGAAAGTTAATTTTTAAAGCGTTGAAAAATGATGATACATTATACAAAAAAAGGATATTGGTTTTTGACGAACCGTATGATTATTTGGATAATGCATTAGTGAATGCATGTCTGGAATTGGGATTTTCAAGAGAGAATATTATTTTGTCAAGGCATATTAATAGTTCTTATGAGAAATTAGATGTAGAGTACATTTATGTTGGAGAAGGAAATGCATTTCAGATTTTAGCGCTAATGCGAAAAAAGGGGTATGACAAATTAATTAAAGACTTATTCAATAAAGGGGTTACATATATTGGAGCTAGTGCAGGAGCTATGATTTCAGGAAAAGATATCGAAGATGCACTATCTTTTGATAAAAATACAGTTTATATGACTGATTTTACTGCGTTAGAACTTTGGGATGGTATAGTGATTCCACATTACACGAAACAAGAATTGAAGCGATACATAAAGAATAGTCCTGGAATTGAATGTAGATATAAGCACATTTATTCTGTTGCAAACGATAGGATACTTGTACTGTGCGAACTTTAAAAATGCAACACTATATACAACGTCATCTTTGCTAAGGATTTCCTCTGCTAATTCTATGAATACATATACGGAATAATATAATAAAGTATTTATTCCATCTGTAATCCCAAAGATATCACTAGACAATATTTGTCGAAAACCCTATAATAAAATTGTTATTGAGTTTACCATAATTATAGGAACAGGGGGACATTACAATGGGATTAATAAAAGCTTTTAAAAGTGCATTATCCAGCGAACTTGCAGACCAGTATCTCGAGTATTTCTACTGCGAGTCGTTATCAGATGATATCTTAGTAACAAAGGGTACCAAGAAGAATACAAAACATTCTACCAATAACGCTACTGACAACGTTATTAACAACGGGTCAGGTATCGTTATTAACGAAGGTCAGTGTGCTCTTATCGTTTCAGAAGGTGCAGTTGTTGAAGTCTGTGCAGAGGCAGGTGTATTCACATACAATTCCTCTACAGAATCATCTGTATTCTGCGGTGAATTAGGTACAGGATTAATCGAAAGCTTTAAGCAGTTCGGCAAGCGTATTGCATATGGTGGTGAGATTCCTACTGACCAGAGAGTTTACTATGTTAATACTAAGGAAATTATGAACAACAAATTCGGAACCCAGAATCCACTTCCGTTCCGAGTAATTGATGCCAGAACAGGCATAGACTTTGACTTAAGCGTTCGTTGTCATGGTTCTTATACAATGAGAATTCAGGACCCTATTCTCTTCTATCGCTATGTAAGTGGAAATATTACTGACAGTTATAACAAATCACGCATTATTAACCAGTTAAGAGAAGAGTTATTAAATGGCATGATTCCTGCATTCAGTGCTGTTTCTGCAAAGGGTGTACGTTATAGCGAGATTGGTCTTCACTCAGAAGAGATTCGTCAGGCAATTATGGAAAGTCTTGAGACTACATGGTTCAAGAATCGTGGTCTTGTACTTGCCAGCCTTTCTTTCGGAAGCATTGATATTCCACCTGAAGATTTGGATAGAATCAAAGATATCCAGACAGATGCTGTTTATACTAACCAGAGTATGCTCGGTGCTAAGTTAGGCTTAGCTCAGGCTGAGGCTATGAAGGCAGCTGCTTCTAATGAAAGCACAGGTCCTATGATGGCATTTGCTGGAATGAATATGGCTAATATGATGGGCGCCAATACTGGATTTGGTGCAATGATGGCAAACGGACAGGGTATTGCGCCTGTAAGTCAGCCAGCACCTACTGTTGACCAACCAACAAACGTTGACGCAGAAGATAATGTCAATGTATGGACATGTACATGTGGTCACTCTAATACAGGTAAGTTCTGTGCCGACTGTGGCTCTAAGAAGCCTGAGGCTGCTCCTATGGTAGGTTGGGAGTGTCCTGACTGCAAGACACAGAATAAGGGTAAGTTCTGCATGGAATGTGGTGCCAAGAAGCCTGAGGCTGCATTTGTTTATAAGTGTGACAAATGTGGTTGGGAGCCGAAGGACCCTAAGAATCCACCAAAGTTCTGTCCTGAGTGCGGTGACCCATTTAATGATGAAGATAAGACTAATGAATAAAAAAGTGGTTCGTGCCAAAAAGCACGAACCATTTTTTATCTCTTATTCATATTCTTCCATTGCATCCAAGTCAAACATTACCATCTCAAGATTAGCAATAT
>JAFUKJ010000028.1 GCA_017467805.1 Lachnospiraceae bacterium | reverse complement strand
AGAGTGCTAAGGATATTAGCAAGGAGTTCGACCTTCCAGGTGCTGGTATGCCTGTTATCTTCACAGATAATCAGAAGCCATATAAGCAGAGAAAGGTTCGTATCTTAAACGGTGCGCATACATCCTTCGTTCTTGCTTCTTACCTTGCTGGTAATGACTTCGTTAGAGAGTCAATGGAAGATGAGTTAATCGGCGATTTTATGCATAAGACAATTTATGAGGAGGTAATTCCTACACTTGATTTACCAAAGCAGGATTTGATTGATTTTGCAGAGGCAGTAGATGGAAGATTCCGTAATCCATATATTAAGCATGCATTATTATCTATTTCACTTAACTCAGTATCTAAGTGGAGAGCAAGATGTATGCCTTCATTATTAGGTTATGTAGAGAGAAAGGGAGCAGTTCCAGCACACCTTGCATTTTCTATTGCAGCATTGATGGCATTCTACACAGGTACAGAGATTCGTGATAAGGCGTTAATCGGACACAGAGATGGTCAGGAGTATAACGTTATGGATGATATGGCAGTTCTTGAGTTCTTTGCAGCAAACAGCAGCAAGGAGACAGCAGAGTTCGTTGATGCTTACTTAAGCAATGAGAGCTTCCATGGTCAGGATCTTACAAAGGTAGCAGGCTTAAGAGATGCTGTAGTAGGATACCTTGCAGATATCAGAGAGCTTGGTATGAGAAAGGCTATTGAGAAGTCTTTCAAATAAAGGTTAAAATTAGGAAATATTTAACAAAAAAAGACGTGCTTTGAAAAAAGAAAGCGTTTACAATTATAAGGGAGAAGCTTATGGCAAACTTTATTAAGATTCATGAAAATGATAATGTAGCCGTGGCATTGGATACAATCCCACGTAATGAAGAGGTTGTTGTGGATGGTGTAACAGTAGTTACACAGATGGAGATTCCAGCAGGTCATAAGTTCGCATTGAAGGACTTAAAGGCTGGAACACCTATTATTAAGTATGGCTTTAGTATTGGTAATGCTACTGCTGATGTTGCAACAGGAGAGTGGATTCATACACACAATCTTAAGACAGGACTTGGTGATTTGTTAGATTATAACTATGAGCCACAGCTTCCAGAAGAAAAGACTACCGAGGATGTTACTTTCATGGGATATAACCGTGAGAATGGCAAGGTAGGTGTCAGAAATGAGATTTGGGTTATTCCTACAGTTGGTTGTGTTAATAACTGCGCGACTAAGATTGCAGAGATGTGTAAGGATTTGGTATGCGAGAATATCGAAGCGGTATGTGCATTCCCACATCCATACGGATGCTCACAGATGGGAGATGACCAAGAGAATACAAGACAGATTCTTGCGAATTTGATTAATCATCCAAATGCAGGTGGTGTTTTGGTATTAGGCTTAGGCTGTGAGAATAGTAACATTGATGTACTCAAGGAGTATATTGGTGAGTATAATCCTGACAGAGTAAAGTTCCTTGTTTCACAGGAAAGTGATGATGAAATCGCAGATGGCGTAGCTATCGTAAGAGACTTAGCTAAGTATGTTTCACAGTTCAAGAGAGAGCCAATTAGCGTTTCTAAGCTGGTTATCGGTATGAAGTGTGGCGGAAGCGATGGTTTCTCAGGTATTACAGCGAATCCATGTGTTGGTAGATTCTCAGATATTCTGATTAGTAAGAAGGGTACAACTATTCTTACTGAGGTTCCTGAGATGTTCGGAGCTGAGACTATCTTGATGAATCGTTGTGAGAATCAGGGATTATTTGATAAAACAGTTAAGTTGATTAATGATTTCAAGAATTATTTCAAGAGTCATAATCAGACTATATATGAGAATCCTTCACCGGGTAATAAGAAGGGTGGTATCTCTACATTAGAGGATAAATCACTTGGATGTACTCAGAAGTCAGGTAGCGCTATTGTTAAGGGCGTACTTGCGTATGGTGAAGTAGTGAGCACACCTGGACTTAATCTTTTAAGTGCACCAGGTAATGACCTTGTTGCATCAACAGCATTGGCAGCTAGTGGAGCTCATATCGTATTATTTACAACAGGACGTGGAACACCGTTTGCATGTCCAGTACCTACTATGAAGATTTCAAGTAACTCAAGACTTGCTGGTAAGAAGGACAATTGGATTGACTTTAATGCTGGTGTTGTAGCAGAGGGCGAGGATCTTGATGTTGCAGGACAGAGATTATTTGAGGAAGTAGTAGCAATTGCTTCTGGTAAGGAAGTTAAGAGTGAGAAGGCCGGTTTCCACGACATGGCTATCTTTAAACAGGGCGTTACACTGTAAGATACAGTGAGCACATATGAATAATGATAAGAATAATGGAGGAATATTTATCATGAGTAAAAAAGTAGTTACTATGGGTGAGATTATGTTAAGACTTTCTACACCTAACAACGAGAAGTTTATCCAGGCAGACGAGTTTGATGTATGCTACGGCGGTGGAGAGGCAAACGTAGCAGTTTCTCTTGCAAACTATGGACACGACGCTGAGTTCGTTACAGCAGTACCAGACAACGAAATCGGTGAGTGCGCAGTTGCTGCTTTAAGAAAATATAATGTTGGAACAAAGAACATCGCTAAGTGTGGCGAGAGACTTGGTATCTATTTCTTAGAGTCAGGTTCTTCTATGAGACCTTCAAAGGTTGTTTACGATAGAGCACATTCTTCTATCTCTACAGCTACAGCAGCAGATTTTGATTTCGATAAGATTTTTGAAGGTGCTGATTGGTTCCATTTCACAGGAATTACTCCAGCTGTTTCAGACGCTGCAGCAGTATTAACAGAGGAAGCTTTAAAGGCAGCTAAGAGACATGGTGTTACAGTTTCTGTAGACTTAAACTTCAGAAAGAAATTATGGTCATCTGAGAAGGCTCAGAAGGTTATGACAAACTTAATGCAGTACGTTGACGTGTGTATCGGAAACGAAGAGGACGCTGAGTTAGTATTAGGCTTCAAGCCAGGTAACACAGATGTTACTAGCGGTGAGTTAGAGCTTGCTGGTTACAAGTCAATCTTCGAGCAGATGGTTGAGAAGTTCAACTTCAAGTATGCAGTTTCTTCTCTTCG
This sequence comes from Lachnospiraceae bacterium, assembly GCA_017467805.1. Taxonomy (GTDB): domain Bacteria; phylum Bacillota; class Clostridia; order Lachnospirales; family Lachnospiraceae; genus COE1. The sequence goes on along the minus strand of JAFUKJ010000028.1, from coordinate 3,899 downwards.
TGTATCTCATTCAGCATCTGACAATGGTTGGTCAGCATGTATCTACAACGGCGAGACAAAGGAATTCTATCATTCTAAGGAATACAGCATTCACCCAATCGTTGACCGTGTAGGTGGTGGAGATTCATTCGCAGGTGGTGTTATCTGTGGTCTCTTAGATGGAAAGAACTTCAAGGATGCTCTTGAGTTCGGTGTTGCTGCATCAGCATTAAAGCACACAATTCCTGGTGACTTCAACCTTGTATCTAGAAAAGAAGTTGAAACTCTTGCAGGCGGAGACGCTTCAGGACGTGTTCAGCGTTAATCTAAAGTATCAGCAGAGAAGCAAGCGCCGCTATGCGGCATTTGCTTCTAACTGTAAGGATAAAATTTTCAATTAAATAGGAGGACATAATTATGGCAAACACAAATCCATTTTCACTTGACGGAAAGATCGCTCTTGTAACAGGTGCTTCTTATGGTATCGGATTTTCTATCGCTAAGGCGTTAGCTGGTGCTGGAGCAACTATCGTTTTCAACGATATTAAGCAGGAGCTTGTAGATAAGGGACTTGCAGCATATAAGGAAGAGGGTATTGATGCTCACGGATATGTATGCGACGTTACAGACGAAGATGCTGTAAACGCTATGGTAGCTACAATCGAGAAGGAAGTTGGCGTTATTGATATTCTTGTTAACAACGCTGGTATCATTAAGAGAATTCCTATGTGCGAAATGACAGCTGCTGAGTTCAGACAGGTAATTGATGTAGACTTAAATGCACCATTTATCGTTTCTAAGGCAGTTATTCCTTCAATGATTAAGAAGGGTCATGGTAAGATTATTAACATCTGTTCAATGATGTCAGAGCTTGGTCGTGAGACAGTATCTGCATATGCAGCAGCTAAGGGCGGATTAAAGATGTTAACAAAGAATATTTGTTCAGAGTACGGTGAGTTCAATATTCAGTGTAACGGTATTGGACCTGGTTATATCGAGACTCCTCAGACAGCTCCTCTTCGTGAGAGACAGGCTGATGGCTCAAGACATCCATTCGATTCATTCATCGTTGCTAAGACTCCAGCAGGAAGATGGTTACAGCCAGACGAGTTAGGCGGACCAGCAGTATTCCTTGCTTCAGATGCATCTAACGGTGTAAATGGACATATTCTTTACGTTGACGGTGGTATCTTAGCATACATCGGAAAGCAGCCTAAGTAATCTTTTATATAATAGGAGAGAAAATTATGAACGCAGTTTTAGAGCAGATTTCAAAGATTGGTATTGTACCAGTTGTAGTATTAGATGATGCTAAGGACGCAAAGCCATTAGCAGAAGCTTTAATTAAGGGTGGACTTCCATGTGCAGAGGTTACTTTCAGAACAGCTGCAGCTGAAGAGTCTATCAGAATTATGGCAACAGAGTTCCCTGAGATGTTAGTTGGTGCATGTACTGTATTAACTACAGAGCAGGTTGATCGTGCAGTAAATGCAGGTGCTAAGTTTATCGTTAGCCCTGGTTTAAATCCTAAGGTTGTTAAGTATTGTATCGAGAAGGGGATTCCTGTAACACCTGGTACAGCAAATCCTTCAGATGTAGAGCAGGCAATCGAGTTAGGTCTTGAAGTAGTTAAGTTCTTCCCAGCAGAAGCAGCTGGCGGATTAAACATGATTAAGTCTATGGCAGCTCCATATACACAGATGAAGTTCATGCCTACAGGCGGTATCACAGCTAAGAACATCTGCGAGTATCTTGCATTCGATAAGATTATCGCTTGTGGTGGTTCTTGGATGGTTAACAAGGCTCTTGTTACAGAAGGTAAGTATGATGAGATTCAGGCTCTTACAGAGGAAGCTGTTAGAACAATGCTTGGTTTCGAGTTAAGACATATCGGCGTTAACTGCGAGAGCGAGGCAGAGGCTGATTCTGTAGCTTCTAAGTTTGATCACTTATTCGGTTTCACAAAGAAGGTTGGAAACAGCTCTATCTTTGCTGGTATCGAAGTAGAAGCTATGAAGAGCGTTGGTCGTGGCGCAAATGGACATCTTGCAATTGGAACAAACAGTGTTGTTCGTGCTAAGAATTACCTTGAGTCTGTTAAGGGTGTTAAGTTCATCGAAGAGTCAGCTGTTGTTAAGAATGGCAAGTTAATTGCTATTTACATGGAAGACCAGATTGGTGGATTTGCAGTACATCTTGTACAGAAATAAGTAGATTAATTGAGAGCATCACAGTCTTGTGGTGCTCTTTTGTATCCCTTTATAGGAAATTCCTATAAAGGGACACACATATCATTCACACGCAAAAGCAAGGCATATGTCGCATAAATGCGACGCTTTTGCGGCGCGAGAATGTGCGTTGCACATTCTTTATTTAATAAGCCGTCTCGCGAAGTGAGGTGGTGGTTGGAATTGACATATACGGGAGGGTGTATATCGCTGATGCTTATGGCAGGCGTATACGGCTGGAGTATATAGAAGGGTATGGTAGTTGTATGTTTGATAGTAATTGTTCATATTGTGCAGAGGGAGAGCTTGTTGCAAAGTTCGGTATCAAGATTTGTGAGTTAAATGCTTCAAAGGTTTATCTTTTTAAGGAGCAGAGCCACAAGGGTAGAGTGATTGTAGCAAGTAAGTTCCATGTAAGCGAGATGATTGAGCTTACAGAGGAAGAGAGAAATGCTTTCTTTGCAGACGTAAACCATGTGGCAAATGCAATTCATAAGGCATTTGCACCAGACAAGGTTAATTATGGTGCTTATGGCGATACAGGTCATCACTTACATTTCCACCTTGTACCAAAGTATAAGGATGAATTTGAGTGGGGCGGTACTTTTGCTATGGACCCTAAGCAGAAGACATTAACAGATGCAGAGTATGCAGAGTTAATTGATGAACTGAAGAAATATTTATAAGAGGGAAAGCATATGTATGTATAGATGAATACATGCATATGCTTTTTTATGTCCAATAAGCCGTCTCGCGAAGCGTGGTGGTGTTTGGTGTTAAAAAGCAGAGAAATAATCTGTTTTTAAATGAAGATTTGCCTACTGCATACATTTGTTTTTGCTGAAAAGACAATAAAACTGTAATTTCTGCATGTTGCACAAATTTCAAAGACAAAAATTCTGTAAAAGTGAAGCATATGCCGAAAATAATTTTGGGACTTGCGCAGGTGAACATAATGGGTAATAATAAACAAGGAAAGTGTAATAAGGAATGCCTTGTACAACACTGAATGAGGGGCAAGGTTGGAAAAGGAGTAAAAATGGGAATTAAAGTATTATTGAACTCAGTAGAAAAGGTGAAAGGATTCATCGACATTACAAGAAGCGCGTCTTTCGATATTGATTTAATCAGTGGAAGAAATACATATTTAGATGCAAAGTCTTTGTTGGGTGTTCTGAGTTGTGATTGTAGCAAGCCATTAGTGCTTGATATTCACGCTGATGAGGATGAGAGAGAAGAATTTATCAGTAGACTTGAAGAATATGTAGTAGCTTAATTAAATATAGAGATTGTAAAGAGAAAGCAGTTTTGCTTTCTCTTTTTTGGTATGCATGACAATTGATTGTTAGTTCAATTGTCATCTTTCTCTCAATTCGGGTTTGTCGACTTCTTGCGGCGCCCGCGCCGGGTTGTCGTTTTTACAAATGTACCTAGTCAAATTTGAATTTAACTGGCTAATGAAAGACATTATGCCCTGTTCTTTCATATCAGCCAAGCCAAGCTTAAGGTATTGAATTAGAATGAATTAATTCTATACACAGGTGCTTTAACTCTTGATTTCATTCTTATATTTGTATATTGCTAATGCCTGCGAGGTACTGTAACGAAAATCCTGTCGTGGTACCTCGAATCTAGGTATTTTATATCCATTTAATAAGATTTTTAGGTACAGGAACACTTTTATTGAGCATT
>JAFUKJ010000027.1 GCA_017467805.1 Lachnospiraceae bacterium | reverse complement strand
TAATCGGCTAAAATGGTGTACAGCAGAACAAAAACATGCTGTAGTACACCAGATATGCTTGTATTACAGCAAAAAGGGTGTACAGGAGAGCGTAAAACTGCTGTGGTACACCAGATATGCTTGTATTACAGCAAAAAAGGTATACAGGAGAGCATAAAACTGCTGTGGTACACCAGATATGCTTGTATTACAGCAAAAAGGGTGTACAGGAGAGCATAAATCGCTGTGGTACACCAAAATACGTAATTCTCTAGATAATAGTGATAGGTGACACCATGTTACATTCGGAATTTGCCCTTGCGGGCTACTTCCTCATGTACGGCATCGCCGTATACATCTGAGTACTTGTGCATGACACCTCCGCTTTTCTTCGAATCTCCACCAGTTCCACACATAGAAAACACCTATACAAAAGCATCTGGTAACTCTAGCTTTCAAATGCAACCAGGTAGGTCTAGAGTCTGAAAATCTCGACAAACCTGAATTTTAAAAAGGCATGTCGCAAATGCGACATGCCTTTAATCATTCAATATGAATACTTCTTATAAACCAGCCTGTGCTGCAACCTCTGCTGCGAAGTCGTCAACCTTCTTCTCGATACCTTCACCAGTCTCGAAACGAACGAACTTCTTAACAGATAAGTTAGCGCCGTTAGCCTTAGCTACTGACTCAACATACTGCTTAACAGTCTGCTTGCCATCTTCAGCCTTAACGTATACCTGCTCAAGTAAGCAAACTTCCTTTAACTCCTTAGCAAGACGTCCCTCTACAGCACCTGTGATAACCTTCTCAGGCTTACCAGCCATCTTAGGATCGTTAGCGATCTGAGCTGTGAGAATCTCTCTCTCATGAGCCTTGTACTCCTCAGATACTTCATCTGTAGAAACATACTTTGGATTTAAAGCTGCGATTTGCATTGCAAGGTTAGCAAGAGCTTCCTTAACAGCATCGTTAACAACATCTGTATCAGCCTCAACGATAACACCAATCTTGCCGCCACCATGTGTGTAAGATACTACGCATCCGTTCTCAGCTACAACCTTTTCAAATCTTCTGATAGATAACTTCTCACCGATGAATGCAATCTTCTCAACTAAAGCTTCATTAACAGTCTTAGTTGTATCAGCCTTCCAAGCTTCTGCAAGGAATGCATCAATATCTGCTGCATCTGTAGCAAGAGCCTGCTCAGCTACTGCTGTAACGAAGTTCTGGAACTCTTCGTTCTTAGCAACGAAGTCTGTCTCAGAGTTAACTTCTACAACTGCTGCAACCTTATCATTCTCAACAAGGACCTTACAAAGACCTTCTGCTGCGATTCTGCTAGCCTTCTTCTCAGCCTTAGCCTGTCCGTTCTTTCTTAAATACTCTACTGCCTCGTCCATGTTACCGTTAGTCTCGTTAAGAGCCTTCTTACAGTCCATCATACCTGCACCAGTAATTTCTCTTAACTCTTTTACCATTCCTGCTGTGATAGCCATATTCGTGTCCTCCGTCTTTATTCAATATCTCTATAATAGAATCCGATTCTAATTATGCCTCTGTAGCTTCCTCTACTACTTCTTCCTCAGCTACGTCAACCATAACCTCACCCTGGTTAGCTTCGATAACTGCATCAGCCATAGCTGCAACGATTAACTTAACAGCTCTGATAGCATCATCGTTACCTGGGATAACGTAATCAAGCTCTTCTGGATCACAGTTTGTATCAGCGATACCGATAAGTGGAATACCAAGTGTATGAGCTTCCTGTACACAGATTCTCTCCTTCTTAGGATCTACTACGAAGATAGCGTCAGGAATCTTCTTCATTTCCTTAATACCACCGATGTTCTTCTCAAGCTTCTCCCACTCCTTCTGAAGCTGAGCAACTTCCTTCTTAGGAAGTACATCAAATGTACCGTCCTGAGACATTGTCTCGATTTCCTTTAATCTAGCGATTCTGCTCTTGATTGTCTTGAAGTTTGTTAACATACCACCTAACCATCTCTCGTTTACATAGAACATTCCGCAACGCTCTGCCTCTGTCTTAACAGCATCCTGAGCCTGCTTCTTTGTACCAACGAAAAGAATTGTACCACCCTGAGCTGCGATGTCAGAGATTGCCTTGTAAGCTTCGTCAACCTTACCTACAGACTTCTGTAAGTCGATGATATAGATACCATTTCTCTCTGTGAAGATGTATGGAGCCATCTTAGGGTTCCATCTTCTTGTCTGGTGTCCAAAATGTACACCTGCTTCTAATAACTGCTTCATTGAAATAACGCTCATGTCTTACCTCCATTTTCTGCGGGATTACCGCCTCTTCCGCCTGCGTCATCTTCATGTGCCACCCCGAGCGTCCGACTTAAGTCTAAATGGGGCAATGGGCCACAAATCGGCAAACGTGAATATTGTTATATTGTATTATTGTGTCTGTACGCAGTCACAATAGAGAAATTTTATCATAAAAAAACCCCTTACGCAAGGGGTTTTTGAATTTATTTTCGGGGAAATTTATTTCAGGGAAATTTATTTCAGGGAAATTTATTTCAGGGAAATTTATTTCCCTGTTAACTTGTCAGCGATCTCCATCCATGTAGCTCCAGTTTCAATCTTTACAGTACCAATACGAATCTTTTTATCGTATCCATGCTGCATCAAATAAGCGTCAAACTCCGATGCATTATCAATTAAGCCTGCATTCTGCAGCTTTCTTGCTACAGTTCCTGAGCCGTCACCCTTTACTACCTGAATAGTTACTGCTGCATCTACAGTCTGCTGTCCCGCATCTTCTACTGTTTCAGCTGCATTATCCTCCTCATCAGAAGAAAGACTTTCCGCCACAACAGAAGCATCAACATCCGAAGCTTCGACATCAGAAGCTTCTATATCTGAAGTTTCTACATCAAAAGCTTCTACATCTGACTCTTCAATACTCTCTTCTGTTGTCACAGCTTCCTCCATGGACTCCTCCGTTACAGCCTCCTCCACTGTCGAAACTATGCTTTCTCTCTCAATCACAGGAATGCTTTCTTCTGTTTTAGTCTCTTCTGTCTCAATCTCTTCTGCCTCAGCCACTGACTGCTCTTCCTGCTGAATATCTCTATCGTTATTATTCACCGTACTCTGCGCTGCATTGGCATTCGATACCATCATCATCACCATGGTCACCAGAATACCCGTTCCTAATCCGCGCAAATAGTATTTTAATCTTTCCTTCATATCTATACAGCCCCTTTAAACAAATTAATAACTAACTTAACCTCGCCGACACCAAGTCCTAACTCCTTGGCAATCGCCACACTGGACATTCCCTGATTGTGCATATCCAGAATTCTGTCGTTATTATTTGCCGCCGCCACATTTCTCTTAGCAGCTAAGGCCTGCTTACTCTCAGTCTTTGGCTCTGCCTGCTTTGCCATAGAGCTCTCAAGATTTGCTGCCTGCGCTTCCTTCTTAACAGGTCTCTCCACTCTTGGTGCCTGCTGCGCAAAAGAATAAACCTCTACACTCTTAGGTGCTTCCTGAGTCTGCACCGTTGCACCTGTCTGCTGTACAGGTGTTACCTGTATGCTTGGTGCTGTCAAAGTCTTGAAATCCATCTTCGTAAGCTCAGGCTGAATCATATCCAACGTAATTCGCTGCTCTGCTACAGGCTTTACTTCCTTCTTAACTACAGGCTTTGCCGCCTTTTGTACAGTTGCCACGGTCTGCTCTGTCTTAGCAGCCTCCTTCACAACTTCCTTTGCATGTGCAATTACTGCTTCCTTCTCCACCGCCAGTGCATTTACCGCTGCACTCGCAGCACTTGCAGTCTCCTCTGCAGCCTTTACCTGCTTATCTACCTTCTTCGCTGTTTCCTTAAGATTCTCATGCTTATCATTGAGCATATCATATAAGAACATTACTTCCTGATGTGCCTTATTCATATCCGCAAGCACTGTCTCCGAATACTCACTGATTGCCATAATCTTCTCATTAGAGATGCGTTCTGATGCACGCTCTGTCTTCTCAACGGCATAGTTAAGAGTCTCGTCAACTACCTCCGAGACTCTGTCCTTTGCATCCTGCATTTCCTTATCTATCATCTGTCGTATCACTTCAGGATCGACAGTTTCTTCTGTTCTCTTCGCCTTATCTCTCTTATCTGAGATTAAAAAGCTTGCCATAAAGGCACCTACCCCAATTACAAATAAAGCAATCTCCATCCATTTCATCCTAGTAACCCCTAACCTTTCTTAACCCTTATGATAAAACCTATACTTTCATGTCAAATCCGCCTTCTGGCTTCTTGACAACCCTGCCCTCTGGTTCTACCTGTTTTCTGTTTCTGCCACCATCCCCCTGATAGCTTCCGTTTCCTTTCTCTTTGGCATCATGTTTCTTCTTCATAAACTCCGCATTATCAGAATGTACCACCTGACGAGCCTTCTGGAACTCCTGTTTGACCTCCTGTGCAACAATCTGCCCCTGATCCTGAACTCCTTTATCTACCTGTTTCGTCTGCTGATGCAATACATCATGCGTGTTTGAAATCGTTCCGTTTAAAACAATCGGACTAATTGCCATATACATCCTCCCTTGCTTTCAAGCCTATACTCTAGATGAGATTAGTCGATGCAATATCCGCACCCTTTCTAATCAGTCTGCAATATGTATATTCACTCTTAACTGCCATATTAATGCCAGAAATCGTAACAGCAACTCCCTGATACATGGTTCCTCTGACATTAATACGCGCATTTTCATCGAAGCGCATCAATTCGTCCATCTGTTCAATCTGTGATAAATCAGCCTGAATATCACTCTGCAACTGCACTGCCTGCTGCTGGATAGTCTTGAAATTCATAACCTGCTCTGTGGTAAGCTTAGCACCAGCCTGCAGCTTCTGCGCCGTAGCTGCCATAATCTGCTTCATCTGGCTTAAAGACTTTGTCTTCTCTGCCACATCCTTCTGCAGCTGTGCATACTGCTTTTTAACCTCAGGGTCACTACCTACCTCAAGAATCGTATTCGCTCCCATCGCAGAACCTGCATTCTTAACATTAATCTCCTTACCTGCGATAACTCTTCCGCCTGTAATCAATCCCTTACCAGCTTCTGCATGAACAGACTCTCCTGCATTAATCTTAGCATTCAATATCTGCTCAGCCTCAACAAATCCCTTTGCTGAAACCTCGGCTGCTGAAATAAACTTCGCTACTACATTACCCCCAGCAATCAGCTTACCTTTATTCTGACCGTGCATACCTCTCGCAATGATAATATTACCACCTGCCTCGATAGTAGCACCCTCTACGACACCTCTGACAAATACATTGCCATCTGTCTTTATACTAAAGTTCTCACATACATTTCCATTTACTTCCACGTTACCGTTATAATCAATATTACCAGTAGACGGGTCAACATTCTCCACCTGATATACATCTGCTACGAAAACCGTATCATCTACCAGTGAAGCATGTCCATCAACATTACTCATCAACCTAAGTCCATCCTCAGAAATGATGAGATTTCTTCCATGACTAAACTTTGCACGCTTTACCTCTCTTGCAGGAGATACTGTACCAAATACGTCAATACCGTCTTCTCCACGCTCCTCAGGCTCAATCTCCGCAAGTACCTGTCCCTTGGTACACTTATGTAATGTGTTCAGCTTAAAGAAATCAACACTTCCATCCTCCTTAAGCTCAGGTCTTGCCTTATTATTCGTATCAAAGTAATAATTAATTTTAGCATCTCTTCCCGCTGTTGGCAACTTACCTTTTGCAATAATTACATCAGAACAGTAATTTTTTTCATCTAATATCTGTGTAATTGCCTCATCATCAATACCATACTTAACCTTCATATCACTTAGAAGCTCTTTTACATAGCTGGCTGTCAAAAGCTTTCCTTGCGGCTCGCCTGGATAAAGACGCATAATAACGCTCAGCTTATCCTCTGCAATAATAATATTGCATTTTTCATCCACTGACGGAATTTTAATCGGGCTTAAGAACAGAACTGCATCCTCTTCCTGTAACTGATAAAGGGCCGAATTAATTGCCATAGGATCATAGGTTACACCTAATCTATCCAAATATTCCCTTAATTCTGCTACTCTTATTTTCTCTCCACCCTCCGTAGGTGGAATCAATCGAATACTAACTCCCTTATCACTTTGCTCAATTTTAAAATATCCGTTCATCGTGTTCCTACCTTTCGCTAGCGGTCTAAAATACCAATATAATTTCCCATTTTCGACTTCATCTTCTGTAAAGCCTTCGTATGAAGCTGTGAAACTCTTGATTCAGTTACCTCTAATACATAGCTGATTTCTTTTAAAGTAAGCTCTTCATAATAATAAAGCAGGATTACTTTTTTCTCTTTCTCTGTCAGAAGCTCCAACGCATTCTGAAGAACATCCTTCAGCTCATTCTTCTCTATCACGCTTTCAGGCATATCAAAGCTTGATGATACATTTCTGTCAGCTGGAATGTCACTTCCCTGCTCCACATATTCATTTAAAGAAATAATATTATTCACTTTCATCTGAGACTGCCACTCAAGAAGTTCATCTCCTGTAATCCCCAGACGGATTGCAATCTCTTCATCTGTCGCTTCACGACCTGTTGCAGCTTCTATTTCTTTCATAACTGCATCTATCTGCTTCTGGCGCTGTCTGATTGTTCTTGGTATCCAGTCCATCTTTCTAATCTGGTCCAAAATGGCACCACGAATACGAAGACTGGCATAGGTTTCAAACTTTACTTCCTTTGTCATATCGAACTTATCAATGGCATCAATCAGCCCAAATATTCCGTAGCTTACCATATCCTCATATTCTACATTATATCCAAGATACATACTCAAACGTCCCGCAACCACCTTTACCAATGGTGCGTATTCCAGAATTATTTTCTCTCTCAATTCTGATGTTCTCAGCTTGGCATAGTCTTCCCAAAGTTGTCTGCGTACTGCTTCGTTCATTCCCTACCCCCATTTACAAGTAACACTTGCAGTATTTTGGCGAATTTCCTACATTTCCTCCGCCAGGTCTTCCTCACTGTACTCATCATCGTCCTCAAAGCTATCTTCCGTGAAGGTCTCTTCCTGAGCCTCAGATTCTTCTGCCTCATCCTTCTCAGTTTCCTCTTCTTCAGTCGATTCTTCGCTCTGCTGCTCCATTTCGTCAGCTGTACGTTCTATCACATGTCCATTCTCATCAACAAAATAATATAATTCATCCATTGAAATTACACGTGGCTGAACTGCTTCATAAATGTATCTGATAACATCTCCTATGAAATAAAAAATCAGTAATACAATTAATAAAGTTACCAGCATTGTCAGGAAATCCACACCTCTTGAAAACATTACAATTGATGTGATTGCTCCTGCCAGCAGCATAAAAAACGGTGTAATCAGTTTTGCTTTTCTTGGTTTTTTCATTTGATTTATATTCCCCTTCTATAAATCTACCTTTATGTATCCCTTATATCTTCTTCTCAGGCTTTCCTGCTGAACGTATAAAGAACTCTCCTGTTTCAGGATAGAACACAACTGTTCTACCATAATTCAACCCTGTATCCTCAGCCAATAGCGGAATGCCCAATTCCTTTAGCTTTTTCTTGCTTGCCTCTATATTTCGCTCGCCTACCCGAACCATATCTCCCTTATTCTGGAAAGCAAACATCTGTGCCCCTCCCGCAATCTTTGCTTCAAAGCGGGAACGGTTACCACCAATAGCCACAATCTGACGCACCAGTTCCTCGATTCCTGTATCTGCGAACTTTGGAATGTTCGAATTGTTGGCAATCTGTGTACTGTCAGGCAGCATAATGTGTGCAAGACCTCCGACCTTGGCAATCGGATCTCTTATGGCAATTCCTACACACGATCCAAGTCCAAGTGTGGTAATTCCATCAGGACTCTTGCATATGTTTAAGTCGGCCATACCAACCTTTATAATCTCACTCATGGCTCTTGCCTCTCTTTATTGATAGAATTTCGTTTGTTACAATCCCAACGCACCCAAAATCTTTGAGTACGATTCCAAATCAGGCAGCAGGATGAAGTAGCCGTTAATCTCTACATCATCCGTAAACTGCGTCTGAATCAGGAGAATCTTATCTCCCATTATTCCGAACTCTATCGCGGGAACGCTTAAAATGGCATTCAACATATCAATATTTAAATCAGGCACGGAAGGTAACATTTTCAAATTTGTCAGTGAAGACAGGGAATTCAAATAAGCGCCCGTAATAATATTTCCGATTTCCTTGATTGCAGATAATTCTATCTCACTCATTTCATCGGTTTCTACCGGCACACCCATAATTTTCCCAACAAGACTTCTTGCAGCATTCTGCTCTAACACAAACATCATACTGCCTGTAATCTCACCTTCTACAGCAAGATAGATTCCAGCTACAATCTGCTCCTCACCACCCATTACTTCACCGATTTCGTTGAAGTTCAAAAGTCGTACCTGAGGCACCTTCATATCTACCTTGCATTGTAACATCTGGGCAAGCGCCGTTGTAGCGTTGCCTGCCCCGATATTACCAAGTTCCTTTAATACATCAAAATATTCTTCCTTTACCCTCTCTAAACTAATATTACCTACCATGTTGCACCCCTTATTCTTTCTGCCTATACCTCGTTCTCAGCAAGTACTGCATGAATATCCAGCAAGGAAATCAGACGTTCATCTGCCTTTCCTACTCCTGAAAGGATTTTAGCTTTTTCATCCTTGTCATAAGTAATCTTCTCGATATGTTCCTCATCAAGTGTAACTACTTCTTTTACCTCATCTACAAGCACACCAACTGAATCGTGCTGGTCAAGCTTCAAGATAATAATACGTGTTTTCTTTGTAATCTCGTCTGCTGCGAGATCCATTTTCATTCTTAAGCTGATAATCGGAATAACCTCTCCACGAAGATTGATTACGCCCTTGATATATTCAGCTACCTTTGGTACTCTGGTAATCTTCTGCATTCTAACGATATTATAAATATATTTAATATCTATTCCGTACTGTTCTTCTCCCAGCTGTATTACAATGTACTGGGTCGTATCATATTCCTTTGGCTGATTCAGGCTCTCTAAACGGCTCTGATCATCCATTACCTTTAATTCATCCATGTTAATCCTCCAATCATACACCTGTTTGTGTTGAAATCCCGACTAAATCAATGTATTTGCATCAATAATTAACGCAACTTCACCATCACCTAAGATAGTTGCACCACTGATAATCTTTGGCACCTTAATGAACTTACCAAGAGACTTAATAACGATTTCCTGCTGTCCCATCAGTTCATCTACAACAAGACCTGCCTGCTGGTCGCCCTTCTTAACAATGATTACTGTCATCTCATCCGTCTCAGATACCTTAGATTCGATATCGAGAATCTGGTTCAAACGAACGATTGGAATAAC
>JAFUKJ010000026.1 GCA_017467805.1 Lachnospiraceae bacterium | reverse complement strand
TCTGGAAGATATTGAAGAAAGAGAGCATAACGCTATTCAATACATTGAGAATCCTTTACCTGTGCCGAAGAGAAGAGAGCATAAGGAAATGGATTATGCGATTGATGTAAGTGATGATTCAGATTATGATTTACAAGACATGACGGGAATAGATTATTTCGACTTCGAATAATAAATGAATAAATGCTTATAATAAAAAGGACCCTTTCGAAAAGGGTTCTTTTTGTATTGTAAGCGGTTTGGAGGATAGGGTATGAGCAAAGAAAAAAAAGAAAATCATCATCATAATATTCATTTGATTACAATCGTTGGAGAAATAGAAGGTCATGAGAATTCGTCGAATCAGACGAAAGCAACAAAGTATGAAATTATTTTGCCACAACTGGCGGAAATAGAAGATAATCCAGAGATTGATGGGGTGCTGATACTATTAAATACGATGGGCGGAGATGTGGAGGCAGGTCTTGCTATTGCGGAGATGATAGCATCACTTAGTAAACCTGTAGTTTCTTTAGTATTAGGTGGAAGTCATAGTATTGGAGTTCCGATTGCAGTGAGTAGTGATTACTCATTTATCGTACCATCAGGGACTATGGTAATTCATCCTGTCAGAATGAATGGAACAATCATAGGGGTATCGCAGACATTTCATTATTTTAAGGAGATACAGAATAGAATCATACATTTTATCTGCAATCATTGCAATATCACAAAGAAACGCCTAGAAGAGCTTATGATGGAGACTGAGGTGCTTACAAAGGATATTGGTTCGGTGCTAGAGGGCAAGGAAGCTGTGCAGGAGGGGATTATTGATGAAATGGGTGGAATTTCAGATGCCGTGAAGAAACTGCATGAATTAATTGATGAAAATAAAAAGAATAAAGATGATTGATGGGCTGCTTCCTCCAAATTCATTTTGGCAAAATATATTTTGTTGGAACCCTTGATAAATACATGACAATCTCCTTGATTAATGTTATACTATATTAGAATAAGATTTTATGTTAAATTACCTTACTGCGCTCATTTTAGGAAGGACAGGCGCAATGGGGCTAATGTCGGTATGAGTGGCGACATTTTATGTAATGAATGTATGGCAAATGGGGGAGAAATATGGCAACATCTGCATCGGGTAAGAAATCAACGAAACGCAGAACAACAAAGTCAAACAGCAAAAAGTCAGGTTCTGCATCTAAGAGAAAGACACAACAGACGCGCAAAAAGGTTGATGGTGCAATTCAGGGAGAAGTATTATTAATTGGTATATTTGCAGCGGCAATTTTTACTTTTCTTTGTGTGATAGGCGTGATACAGGGAAAAGCAGCTGGTTTTATCCAATCAGCGATGTTTGGAATATTTGGTTTGTTGGCGTATATTATACCGCTTTTAGTGTTTCTCGCCTTTGCTTTTGGTATTTCTAATAAGGGGAATACAATTGCCGTGATAAAGCTGATAAGTGGTGTGGTACTTGTATTTATAGCGGGTATTGTATCTTACATGATAATGGGACAAGAGGATTTTGTCCTGAATGGACAATTGATTTCCGATTTGTACAAGTCTTCAAGTGAAGAACGGATGGGCGGCGGTGTTTTATTTGGAAGCATTGCTCATGGCTTGTATACACTTGTTGGCTTTGGTGGTACTTTGTTTATTGTATTAGTGCTTTTTATCATTTCATTGGTATTTATTACAGAAAAGAGCTTTTTGACGGGACTTCGCAAGGGTAGCAGCTATATTATTGAGTCAGCTAAGGAGGATGCTGCGCGAATCAGGGAGTATCGTGATTCCATTGCTGAAGAGGAAGAGTATGTTTTTGATGAGCAGGAGGAAGTACGAAAGCAGGAGCAGAAGCAGAAGGTCAGACGTGTTGACAAGAAGGCGAAGGGGGTAATTTCCAGTACCTCTGCCACAATATATGAAAAACGCGATGAAAAGGGCGTGAAGTCCGACATACATGAGATTATGGTATGTGACGAGGAGAATGATAATACGGAAGAAGTTGTAGTACAGGATATCCATGTTACGCCGTATAATTCTGTTGCTATTTCAGAAGAGCCTAAGCTTAATCGGGCAAAGCCTGTACAGACGTCATTTTTGGATGAGTTGAATCAGCCATCGGTTGATACAAAAGCGATAGATAGTATGCCTGAGCCTGTTACAGAGGCAACTACCCGTAAGAAAGCATCCTTCACGAAGGAGGAAAAGCTTGAGGTTGCCCATGAAGAGGAAAAGCTTGCCGAGCAGATTCATGCAAATGACAAGCCAATGAAAAAATATGTATTTCCACCAATTGAGCTTTTGAAGCCAGGCGAGAGAAGTAAGGGCGATTCTGTACAGCTATTAAAGGAAACAGCGTTGCGTCTACAGCAGACCTTACAGAATTTTGGCGTTAAGGTTACTGTTACGGATATCAGTCAGGGACCTGCAGTTACAAGGTATGAATTGCAGCCTGAGCAGGGTGTTAAGGTTAGTAAGATTGTTGGTCTTGCTGATGATATTAAGCTGAATCTTGCAGCTACAGATATTCGAATTGAAGCACCGATTCCAGGAAAGGCTGCGGTTGGTATAGAGGTTCCGAATAAGGAAAACAGCACGGTTGCTTTAAGAGATTTATTGGAATCTAAGGAGTTTAAACAGTTTCCTTCTAATATAGCGTTTGCAGTTGGTAAGGATATTGGCGGTCAGGTGGTTGTTACAGATATTGCCAAGATGCCGCATATGCTGATTGCAGGCGCGACAGGTTCAGGAAAGTCGGTATGTATCAATACGATTATTATGAGTATTCTTTACAAGGCTGACCCTGCGGATGTAAAGCTGATTATGATTGACCCTAAGGTGGTTGAGCTTAGTGTATATAATGGCATTCCGCACTTGATGGTTCCTGTTGTGACAGACCCTAAGAAGGCATCGGCTGCTTTACATTGGGCTGTAGCTGAAATGACGGAACGTTATAAGAAGTTTGCTGATTTAAATGTTAGAGATTTGAAGGGTTATAATAAGGCTGTAGAGGCTGGAAAAGTATCTTCTGAAGGAGAGACTTTACAAAAGATGCCTCAGCTTGTTATTATAGTGGATGAGCTTGCGGACTTAATGATGGTTGCGGCAGGCGAAGTTGAGGAAAGTATTTGTCGTTTGGCACAGCTTGCCAGAGCGGCAGGTATTCATCTGATTATTGCGACACAGAGACCGTCTGTTGATGTTATTACGGGTCTTATTAAGGCGAATATGCCTAGCCGTGTTGCGTTTAGCGTTTCCAGCGGCGTTGATTCCAGAACGATTTTGGATATGAATGGAGCGGAGAAGCTTCTTGGAAAGGGTGATATGCTCTTTTATCCACAGGGATATTCAAAGCCAGCCAGAGTACAGGGCGCATTTGTATCAGATTCTGAGGTTTCAGACGTTGTTGATTTCCTTAAGAACCAGATGCTTGGTAATACATACGATGTAGAGATTGAGGAAAAGATTAAAACTATGCAGTCTTCTGTCGGCGGTGAAAGCGTTGGCGCAGGAGGAGCAGGTGACTACGATGCATATTTTGCTGATGCAGGTCGTTTTGTGATTGAAAAGGACAAGGCATCTATTGGTATGCTTCAGAGGGTTTTCAAGATTGGTTTTAATCGTGCAGCAAGGATTGTAGACCAGTTGGAGGCTGCTGGTGTTGTTGGCGCAGAGGAAGGTACAAAGCCGAGAAAAATATTAATGAGTATAGAGCAATTCGAGAATTATCTTGATGAAGCTATATAGAATAATAAGAAGAATTATACAAATTGAGGAGAATGAAAATGAAAACAGATATCGAAATCGCACAGGAAGCAGAATTACTACCTATCGTTGAGGTGGCAAAGAGCCTTGATATGACGATGGACGACCTTGAGCTTTATGGAAAGTATAAAGCCAAGATTTCGGATGAGTATCTGGAGAAAATCAGTGGTAATAAGGATGGTAAGTTAATTCTTGTTACTGCCATTAACCCTACTCCAGCAGGAGAAGGTAAGACAACTACCAGTGTTGGATTAGGTCAGGCTTTTGGTAAGCTTGGCAAAAAAGCAGTAATTGCTTTAAGAGAGCCTTCTTTAGGACCTTGCTTTGGTATTAAGGGTGGTGCCGCAGGCGGCGGTATGGCGCAGGTAGTGCCGATGGAGGATTTGAATCTTCATTTTACAGGTGATTTTCATGCGATTACAGCAGCGAATAATCTGTGTGCTGCATTATTAGATAATCATATTCAGCATGGTAATGAGCTTGGTATTGATACAAGACAGATAGTTTGGAAGAGATGTCTTGATATGAATGACAGAGTTCTTAGGAATGTTGTTGTTGGTATGGGTAATAAGATGGATGGCTTTGTGAGAGAAGACCATTTTGTAATTACTGTTGCTTCAGAGATTATGGCTGTTCTTTGTCTTGCTGATGATATGAATGACTTAAAAGCAAGATTAGACAGAATGGTTGTTGCATATAATTATGCAGGTGAGCCTGTTACAGCAGGTCAGATTAAGGCAACAGGTGCGATGGCTGCATTGTTAAAGGATGCCTTAAAGCCAAACCTGATTCAGACATTAGAGCATACACCTGCTATTGTACATGGTGGACCATTTGCAAATATTGCACATGGATGTAATAGTGTTAGAGCTACAAAGGCTGCTCTTAAGATGGCTGATTATGTGGTAACTGAGGCTGGATTTGGTGCAGACTTAGGAGCTGAGAAGTTCCTTGATATTAAGTGCCGTCAGGCAGGCTTGAGTCCTGATGCAATTGTTCTTGTAGCAACAATCCGCGCTTTGAAGTACAATGGTGGTGTTGCTAAGGCAGATTTGAATCACGAGAATCTTGAAGCTTTGGAAAAGGGTATTGTGAACCTTGAAAAGCATATTGAGAATTTACAGAAGTATGGTGTGCCTGTAGTTGTAACATTAAATGCTTTTGTTACTGATTCAGAGGCTGAGATTGCATTTGTAGAGAAGTTCTGCAAGGATAGAAATTGTGATTTTGCATTATCTAAGGTATGGGAGCACGGTGGAGAAGGTGGAATTGAGCTTGCTAAGGCAGTATTGAATACGTTAGAGACAAAGGAAAGTCATTTTGCTCCGATTTATGATGAGCAGGATACAATTTGTAATAAAATTACAACAATTTCTAAGGAAATCTATGATGCGGACGGTGTTGTGTTCTCACCTGCAGCAATGAAGCAGATAGAAAGATTGGAAAGTCTGGGCTATGGTAAGCTTCCAATTTGTATGGCAAAGAATCAGTATTCCTTGTCTGATGACCCAACCTTGCTTGGCCGTCCGACAGGCTTCCAGATGAACATTAGAGAAGTATATGTATCTGCAGGAGCTGGATTTGTGGTTGTTCTTACGGGAGCAGTTATGACAATGCCTGGTCTTCCAAAGACACCTGCAGCATATCAGATTGATGTGACAGAGGATGGAAAGATTACAGGATTATTCTAAATATCCTGATTATTTATTCAGAGGTTTTGATTCATGAAGTGTCCAAATTGTAAGGCAGAGATGGGGGAAGGCAAATTACTTTGTGAGAACTGCGGTGAAGAGGTTATGATGGTTCCTGATTTTGATTTGGAGCTGGAGCAGGAGATTAACAGGACTTTGCGCAGTATGGCAGAGGATTTTGCAGAGCAGATTGCAACGGATGGAGAAGGTGAATATGAGGAACCTGAAGAGTCAGATGATTTTGTTGACTTAGAGGATGTGATGGCAGATAGTCTTAAAGACTACCTGCCTTCTTGGGGTGTTAGAATGAAGCCGTCCACAAAACGTTTGGCGGCTATTGTACTCGGTGTAATTGTATTAATTGTAGTTGTATGGGGCGGCGGAACAGTTATTTCAAGATTGGTGCGGGAGAATTCCTTTGATTATCAATATCAGTTAGGTATGGATTATTATGATAATGGTCAGTATAGTGAAGCTCTTGAGTATTTGGGGAAGGCGTTCGAGCTTGATGCTGGGCATGTTCAGACACGTTATCAGATGGCACTATGTTATGAACAGTTAGGGCAGATAAAAAGTACCATTTTGATTTGTCATGAGATTTTGGGCTTAGAGGGCGGACAGTTAACTGAGGTATATGATAAATTAGTGAGCTTGTACTTGGAAAGTGAAGCATATGCCGAGGTATGGAATGTTTTGAAGGGTTGTGAGGATGAAGCGATTCTTGCAAAGTATAATGAGTATACAGCCTATGCGCCTCAGTTTGATACAACGGAAGGTGTTTATGATGAGCCTGTATCAGTTTCTTTTGACAACGATGCAGATGGATTTATCTATTATACACTCGACGGAACGAAGCCAAGTAAGAATTCTAACGTTTATCAAAAGCCAATTCGTCTGCAGGAAGGCGAATATGAGATTAAGGCTATGTTTGTAAATATGTATGGCGTACAAAGTGATGTTGTAACCAAGAGCTTTTATGTGAAGCTTGCGGCACCGTTGGCTCCAGAGGTGAATTTGGATAGTGATACATATACAGAGCCTGCATTTATTGAGGTATATCATAACAATAATACAAAGATTTATTATACCAAGGATGGAACAACACCAACAGAGAAAAGTATTCGTTATGTTGATAAAATGGAGCTTCCTCTTGGAATTAGTAATTATGCGTTTGTAGCAGTAGATGAAAATGGTTTGTATAGTGAAGTTGTAAAGCGAACCTATCGTTTTGAACCTGATGCTAATTTTGATGCAGATTTGGCATTGCAGGTACTTTTGAATACCTTATTAGCTAATGGTGTATTGGCTGATTTAGAGGGACATGTGCCAGATAAAGAAGGTATGAATCTCTATACAGTGCAGACAGCGGTAGAAATGGACGATGTGGTGTATTATATTGTTCATGAGGAATATATGGACGAATTTGGCGAGACAGCAGATAATATGACAATGTATGCGATTAATTGTGAAACAGCAGAACTGTTTTATGCCTATAAAATAAAGGATGGTCAGTATCGACTGAGGAGTTTTGCACAATAGATTATGTATACTTTGCACAAATGTAATAAAATCATTGAAATTACGACATATTTCCATTAAAATAAGCATGATATGTGAAAAAATTATCAGGAGGAGCGTTATGTATCAGATTTTAGAAGCAAAAGAGCTTACCACAAATATTTATCTGATGGTAGTTGAAGCACCACGTGTTGCAAAGAACTGCCAGCCAGGTCAGTTTGTTATTGTAAGAATGGATAAGGATGGAGAAAGAATTCCGCTTACAATTTGTGATTATAATAGAGAGAAAGGAACTGTTACTATTGTATTCCAGACAGTAGGTGCAGAGACCTTGAGAATTTCAAGACTTCAGACAGGTGATGCTTTACATGATTTTGTTGGACCACTTGGATGTCCTTCAGAGTTAGTTCATGAGAATAAGGCTGAGCTTGCTAAGAAGAAGATTCTTTTTGTTGCAGGTGGTGTTGGAACTGCACCTGTATATCCACAGGTTAAGTGGTTACATGAGAACGGCTTTGCAGCAGATGTTATCGTTGGTGCTAAGAATAAGGATTTATTAATTCTTGAAGATGAGATGAAGGCAGTTGCAGGTAATCTTTATGTAACAACAGATGATGGTTCTTATGGAAGAAAGGGTATGGTTACTCAGACAATTCAGGAGCTTGTTGATGCAGGCAACCAGTATGATTTGTGTGTAGCAATCGGACCAATGATTATGATGAAATTTGTATGTAAGTTAACAAAGGAATTGAATATTCCTACAATCGTTAGCTTGAATCCAATTATGGTAGATGGTACAGGTATGTGCGGAGCTTGTCGTGTAACTGTAGGCGATAAGGTTAAGTTTGCATGCGTTGACGGACCAGAGTTCGATGGACATCTTGTAAACTTTGACGAGGCTATGAAGCGTCAGCAGATTTATAAGACTGCTGAGGGTAGAGCTATGTTAAAGGAACAGGAAGGTGATACACATCACGGAGGATGTGGAAACTGCGGAGGTGACGAATAATGGACGTTTTAAAGAAAGTACCTGTTAGAGAGCAGGAAGCAGAAGTAAGAGCAAAGAATTTTGACGAGGTATGTCTTGGATATAACAAGGAAGAGGCTATGGAAGAGGCTTCCCGTTGTATTAATTGTAAGAATGCAAAGTGTGTACAGGGATGTCCTGTATCTATCAATATCCCTGCATTTATTGAGCAGGTTAAGCTTGGTAACATTGAAGAGGCTTATCAGATTATCAGCCAGTCTTCAGCATTACCTGCTGTTTGTGGACGTGTATGTCCTCAGGAGAGCCAGTGTGAAGGTCAGTGTATCAGAGGTATCAAGGGCGAAGCGCTTTCTATTGGTAAGCTTGAGAGATTCGTTGCTGACTGGGCTAGAGAGAATGGTATTAAGCCAACACCAGCTGCAGAGAAGTTAGGTAAGAAGGTTGCAGTTATCGGTTCAGGTCCTGCAGGTCTTACATGTGCGGGAGACCTTGCTAAGCTTGGATATGATGTGACTATTTTCGAAGCATTGCATGAAGCTGGCGGTGTATTAGTATATGGTATTCCTGAGTTCAGACTTCCTAAGGAAGCTGTAGTTGCTAAGGAAATCGAGAACGTTGAGTCTCTTGGTGTTAAGATTGAGAAGAACGTTATTATTGGTAAGTCAATTACAATTGATGAGTTAATTGAGGAAGAGGGCTTTGAGGCTGTATTTATTGGTTCAGGTGCAGGTCTTCCTAAGTTCATGGGAATCCCAGGAGAGAACGCTAATGGTGTATTCTCAGCAAATGAGTACTTAACAAGAAGTAATCTCATGAAGGCATTCAATGAAGATTCTAAGACTCCTATTATGAGAGGTAAGAAGGTTGCAGTTGTTGGCGGCGGTAACGTAGCTATGGATGCTGCAAGAACAGCTCTTCGTCTTGGTGCTAAGGTATATATCGTATACAGAAGAAGTGAAGCAGAGCTTCCTGCAAGAGTTGAAGAAGTTCATCATGCTAAAGAAGAAGGTATTATCTTCGAGCTTCTTACTAACCCTACAGAGATTCTTGTTGATGAGAATGGTTGGGTTAAGGGTATGCGTTG
>JAFUKJ010000025.1 GCA_017467805.1 Lachnospiraceae bacterium | reverse complement strand
TTATAGGATTATGTTCCACTGGTACTATCACATGAAAGCGGTGTGTACAAGGACGAATTTATGCTAACATTGAACTATGATAAGAACTATGATGTCTACTACACAACGGACGGCAGTGACCCTGCCTCTAGCGATACAGCTCTCCATTATACAAATGGAATCGAAATCTACGACCGCAAATGGGATGAAAACGTGGTATCAGCAGTTTCAACCTCGCTGATTACTACCAACTACTGCTACTTAGACGGAACAGATGTCATTTGCAAAATAGATGAGCCTGGCAAGCTTGCAGTAGATAAATGTACTACGCTACGATTTGCTGTAAAAGATAAAAACGGTACTGTAATGAAAAGCATGGGAGCAACCTATTTCATCGGTACTCTCGAAGAGCATATCAATGGTATCGCCGAAAGCTGTAAGGCACAGGGAACAGACCTTGCAGTTATCAGCATCTCCATGGAATATGATGATTTATTCAGTGACAACCGCGGCATCTATGTGCGTGGAAATGCATTTAAGAATGCCTATAGCTACTTCCGTGCTACCAACTCCCGCTACTCCGCTGACGATACCAGAAAGGTAACCGCCAACTACTCCATGAAAGGAAGAGCCTGGGAACGCCAGGCACATATTGAATTCTTTGAAATGAATGCCGACGGCAGTCAGATTGTGTTATCTCAGGACTGTGGCATCCGTATTCAAGGCAACTACTCCCGCTCCGACCTGCAAAAGGGATTCCGTCTCTATGCAAGAAGCGATTATGGTGAGAAGAAATTCAACTATGCCGTATTCGGAGAGGATTTAACGGATATTAACGGAAAGGTGATTGATGAATTTGATACACTGGTGCTCCGTGCCGGCGGAAACTGCGCATTTCTTGCCAAATACAATGACACCTACTGGCAGGACTTTGCTAGCGAAATGAATGTCGCCACGAAGCGCTCACGCCCTTGCGTGGTATATCTCAACGGCGAATACTGGGGCTTGTATGTTCTTGAGGAGGACTACGCAGACGATTACTTTGAGTCTCACTATGATATAGATAAAGAGGATGTGATTGTCTACAAGGGCGATGCCGAATCCCTTGCGCTTGGCTATAAGCTGGATGAAGGGGAACTACCTGAGGGTGAAACGGATGAGAGCTATTATTTAAAGGATTTATTGGAGTTCTTTGATAGTCACTCTGACTTGAAATCTAATGAAGATTATCAGGAATTTGCCAAGCTCGTAGATGTAAACAGTGTTATGGACTACTTTGCGGTGGAGGTTTGGATTAATAATAAATGGGATTGGCCCTGCAAGAACTGGTCCATGTGGAAAACCATTAATTCTACTTCTTCCAGCCCCTATGCTGACGGAAAATGGCGCTTCTGCCTCTACGACATTGAGTTTGGCGGTGTCAGCGGCGCTGGTGACGCAAAGACAAATACGATTAAAGAGGATAATTATAAGCCAAAGGGCTTGCTTGACATGAACACGAATAATCCAGCAGTACTCTGCTTTGCTTATCTTATGACAAATGAGGGATTCAGAGAGGCATATTGTGATAGATTGCTTTCGCTATCGGATACTTATTTTGAAAAAGAAGCCACGTTAGAGGTTCTTGGTAAATATGAGGCTTCTTATGGTCCACTATTTGACCAGTTCTTCAGACGATATCCCGGAACCGGTGATACAGATAATGCCCTGTATGGAGGTTATGGAAGCTCGAAATGTATTAGAGATTTCCTTGAATTGAGGGAAGATAATATACAGAGGATGGTGGATTGGGTGGAGAAACAGTATAGCTCTGCCAAATAATTTGTGATATGATATTGATTGTTGAGGTTTCCATGAACAACCGTGGAAACCTTTCCCATTTATCAAACGAAAATACGAGGTTAATTAACTATGAAAGATAAAATCAAGGTTCTTATGGTATGTCACGGCAATATCTGTCGCAGCACTATGGCTCAAAGTGTTCTCACCCATATGGTAAAAGAAAGACATATAGACCATCTCTTTGAAATCGAGTCAGCGGCTACTAGTCGTGAAGAAATTGGCAATCCGCCACATTACGGCACTATTGGCAAGCTTAGAGAAGTCGGTATCCCTGTCGTTCCTCACCGCGCAATTCAAATGACAAGGGCTGATTACGATTATTACGACTATATAATCGGTATGGACACTGCGAACATTCGCAACATGACACGCATCTCCGATGGCGACTCACAGGATAAGATTTATAAGATGCTCTCCTTCGCAGGAATCGGACGCGATGTCGCTGACCCTTGGTATACAGGGGATTTTGATGAGACATATCGAGATGTTGTTACGGGGTGTGAAGGGTTTTTGGAGTTTTTGAGAAGTGAGGGAAAGTTATAAGAATGGCATAGCCACCAGCTAAGTCTGGTGGCTATGCCATTCACTTACATCTCCACTCTTATCTTCTCTATTAGCGTAATATCCGCCGGTAACCACTCTACAGAATCTAACTCATCCTTCGTTAGCCACTTAGCAGCTTCATGCTCTTTCAATACCAAGTCACCTGACACAATCTCTGCCCAGAAGCAATCCATTGAAAGATGGAATGTTGGATAATCATACTCTATCGTATCAATTAATTCTCCAACTGCAATTTCTGTCTCCAATTCTTCGATAATCTCACGTTTAAGAGCTTCCTGTGGTGTTTCTCCTTCTTCAATTTTGCCACCTGGGAACTCCCAACCTCCTGCAAAATCACCATATCCTCTCTGCGTTGCAAAGATAATTGGCTCATTCTTTTCATTTATAGCTTTGATGATAGCTGCCACTACTCTAATTGTTTTCATGAAATACCTCTGTATGAAATGTCTGTTTTCGAATTTATTTTGCAATTATGCATAGTATTTTAAAGATTATTAATAATCTCCGATTGCCTAGTTGCTGCGGTTTTAAATTTGAAGACCAAATATATGTGTTATTGACCAACCAAGTGGATAAAGACACTTTATGCTATGATGTTAAGAAAGATATTGCCGTGGCAAACCATGAGCACTTTTATCTTCTCTTTCATAAGTTCTCAAATCCTTTCAAAAGCCCATAAATACTGGGTTTGTGGAGTTTATCGTTTTTTTGCTGTTTTCTCTTTTCTTCTCAAAATAGAGCATATTTTCTCGGGTGATTGGCATAAATTTTTACAACTCCGCATAAACACTGGAGTTGCAAGCCTTTCCATGGCATATTAACACAAAAAAACGCTTGTTTTGTCATAAAACACAAATCAATTTATGCCACGATTTTTACCGCGTATAGCAACTTGCTTTTTTTTCTACGCCTCTTTTTCGGTCAGCAAATCAAGTCTTTCCATCTCTGCAATCGCATCCTCCGCTTTGATATGCGTATATGTATCCAGTGTCACGGAAATATCTCCATGTCCCATAATATACTGCAATACCTTTGGATTCATCCCCGACTTTGCCATATTCGTACAAAACGTATGTCTGCACACATGTGGCGTAATCTTAGGCATCTGTACGCGATATATGCTATTGTATTTTGCAACGGAAAGCTGGAAGTATTTCTCCCAATGCAATGCTACTTTCGGTTTACCGTTCTTGTCTAAAAATAGAAATCCTGAATACCCGTCTAC